>NZ_JBNRJY010000139.1:0-28019 GCF_059414725.1 Wolbachia endosymbiont of Tuta absoluta | reverse complement strand
TGCAATACCAGGACAAAATCAAAGAGTCATCTTTCAGGGTTGCCACTGAAAATGAAATCGGAAGTAAATTTAAGAAAATTACAAAGTATACAGATACTAAGACCTAGTGTAGTAAGTTAAGGACTTATAAAAGAGAAAAGATAGAAAATTTACAAGTTTAAATGACATAGTCGACCCGAGGGTTTTTTTATACAATGTAGGATAAAAAAATATTTGCAACCGTCACACGTACATCTTTTATTTTAAACAGTGTCTTACATTTTTCTAGTCTTTGTTATAATTCATCTTAATTTTACTCCACAAGAAACAACTTATTTATAATATAACTTACTCTTTAGTTACTTGTAAATCAAACGTGTCTACGGCAGCGTAGCAAGCATCTACGAGAAACTTTTAAAAGCTAAGACATTTAAGGCTATCTAGCATTTGTGTAAAACGAGCTTGCTGAAATATCTAATCCTTTTCTACCCTGCACCTATTCTTTTCCTCTCTTTCGCACTCACTCTCTGTATCTTCCAACGATCAAATTCCTATTTTAAATTATAATTTTAACTTATCAACTTCTGCTTTTGCTTCATTCTTAGTTTGTTCTACCTTCTCTCTTTCTTCTTGAACCTGTAATTTTAACTTATCAACTTTTGCCTCAGCTTCATTCTTAGTTTGTTCTACCTTCTCTCTTTCTTCTTGAACCTGTGACTTTAATTCACTAGCTTCTGCTTCTAATTTTGTAATTTCTCTTTGTGATTCCACAGCATCTTTTTTACACTGTATTAACTTATCTTTTGCCTTCTTAGTTTCATCTCTACAGTCACGAAGTAAATCTTCTTCTGATTTATCATCCTCTTTTTCCGCAACCTGATCTCCTAGATTTTCGACTTGCTCACCCTCTTCACCATAAAAAAGTTTGTTGGCATATAAATTACTATTATTAACTTGATCGCTATAGATATTGTTTGACATTGTGACCTCCTATATAGTCAAAACTGGAATTAAATTAGAGTATAAAAGCTAGGAATTCAACATGGGTAAAAGAAACCACAGCTCAGGAAATCTAAGGTTAACTCAGAAATTATTATAAGCCAAAATGATTAAAAATTTTATAACTTATATTGTAGATCTAGCATAATAACCAACAATTATTCAATTTCCACCTTACTCACCAGCTTGACACAGTCCATCTTTATTCATTAGAGAGCCGTGATTCCTCTACTCTCCAATGATTAATCACTTGTCAGTTTTGAGTGTAGTAGTTGATAGCCTGTACGTAAATACGTTGCTTTTGTCCTTTAGAAATTTTTAGTCTACTATCTTTATCCAGAAAAAAATTGTAAAATTTCTATAGTTATGGTATAATTGTAAATACCGCTTGCCAATAAGCTGAGTATAAAAATGCCGTTCGGACAAATCATTACATATAGCACGATATTACTTGCTATAATTGCAGTATCTCTCTTTTTGAGAAAAATATACAAAAATCATATTAGGAAAATTATATTTCCTCTAAAAGTTCTCAAAGAAGAGTGGGAAGAAAATAGAAGATTTAATGAATTGTATCAAAAAAATAAGCAAAAAGAGTTGATGAAACAACAGGAAATGCTAAGGGAGAAACAAAAGAATATGCAAGTTTACAAAGAAGATCTAGAAATAGTTGATATAGCAAAACCGTTAGGTAAATGGACAAAGATGGTTATGATGGGTAATAGTTTAATGAAACATTTTGCACAATTGATACACAGAGAAGGTGATAAGAAAGGATTTTGGGAGCTATTTATAAAAGCTCAGTCTTCAACTAAGGGTAAATATAAAGGAAAAGGCAGATAATCCATGCTTGAATGTAAAAATCTATCCTGTGCTCGTAATAACAAAGTATTATTTAAAAACCTCAATTTTAAAGCTGAGCCAAAATCAAAAATCTTAATCACTGGTCCAAATGGTAGCGGCAAAACCAGCTTAATCAGAAGTTTATCTGGACTCTTACCGCCAGTATCAGGCAATATAAGATACTACGGAAAAGACATATATGATGATCCAAAATCCTTTATATCTTCCATGGTTTACGTAGGACATAAAAACGCCTGTAAAGATAGCTTAACAATTGGTGAAAACATAGAATTCTGGGCAAGAATACGGAACACTAGAGAATCAGTTATGGCAGCTGCTTATTGTTTAGAGTTGCAACCTGTATTTAACATTAGATATGGTGAACTTTCTGCAGGCTGGAAAAGAAGAGTTGCGCTTGCCCGCCTTTTAATTTCTAATGCAAATATCTGGCTGATAGATGAACCTTTCTGTAATCTTGATAGCACAACATGTGAATTAGTATTGAACCTAATCTCAATACGCTCTGAGCAGAACGGTACAGTAATTATTACAGGACATAGCTCTACAGAACAATTGTGTGACTTCAAGACAATCGACATACGTGATTTTAACAGACCTCTTGTATAATTTTTGGCCTTATTGTACTTACATCAATAATTTATTATCACATTTAATATTACGCATTAAAATTAACTCATCTCTTTCAAAGGCTCTATATTAAAAATCGAAAGTCCAGAAGCAATGACGTGTGCTAAGGCTTGGACGAGAAACATTCTTGCAGCGGTGAGATTTAAGTTATTCTCCAGTATAAACCTCATATTTAAATCACTTTTGCCATATCCCCATAAAACGTGAAACGCTTCTGCAACTTCAAGTAAGTAGAAAGTAATTCTATGTGGCTCACAAAGCCTTGCAGATATTTCTACCACATCTGGCCACTTTGCTAAGGTTTTTATGAGGAATAGCTCCCCATCTGTCTTTAAAAGTGAAGGGTCTGCTGTTGGGAGCTCTTTTGGAGCATTACGCATTAACGAATGAGCACGGGCGTGCGCATATTGCACATAAAAAATAGGGTTGTCTTTTGACTGTTCTTTAACTTTAGCAAAATCAAAGTCCAAGACCATATCATTCTTGCGTGTTAACATTATAAAACGAGTTATATCCCTGCCAACCTCTTCCACTACATCCCTAGCTGTAAGAAAATTTCCTGATCTTTTGGACATCTTAACAGGTTTTTCATTCTCGAAAAAATTCACAATATTATGCAGTTTTACCTCTATTTTTGCTTGATCATCACTGAGCGCAGAGACGACTGCTTTTAACCTTTTGACATAACCACCGTGGTCACTACCAAGCTCTACGATCATATTGTTAAAACCACGCGATATCTTATCAAAATGGTAAGCGATATCTGAGGCAAAATAAGTCCAACTGCCGTCCTCTTTCTTCAATGCGCGGTCAACATCATCGCCAAATTTTGTAGAGCGAAATAACATTTCTTTTCTGGAAGTCCAATTTTCACTTTCTTTGCCTTTTGGTTTCTCCAGGTACCCTTCATACACTAGACCCTTGTCAGATAATATCTTTATACTCTCTTCGATTTTGCCACGTAGCTCATACTCTGAAGTAAAGACATCATGATTTACTCCAAGCAAGCTCATGTCCTCCTTTATGAGTTCTAAAATAGAACTTAAAGTATATTCTCTAATTATCTGGTTATCTTCCTCTGCTCTAAGCTCCTTGCCATATTTTTTAGCTAATCCCTCTCCTATTGGCTTTAAATATTCACCTGGGTATAAACCCTTTTCAATGCTAATTTTTTCTCCCAGAGCTTCCTTATACCGCAAATATACTGACCGAATTAGCGTATCTATCTGTGCTCCAGCATCATTGATATAGTACTCCTTAGTAACATTATAGCCAACTTTCTTTAGTAAATTTGCCAGAACATCACCAAACACTGCTCCTCTTGCATGACCAATATGCAGAGGGCCTGTTGGATTTGCCGATACAAATTCAACATTGACAGCTTGATTATTTCCAATATTTAGAGTGCCAAACTCTGTTTTTAGCTCATTTATTTGTTTCAAAATCCCATGCCACACTTCTATTTTTAAGTGCATATTGATAAAACCGGGGCTTGCTATTTCCACTTCTGCAACTTCATCAAAAGGTTTAAATTCTCTTGCTAAGATCCCTGCAATCTCAATTGGATTCTTTTTTTCATGCTTTGCAAGCACCATAGCAACATTTGTGTAAATATCACCATGTGCTCTATTGCTTGGAGGTTCCACAATAAAATTTTCTGCACTTGTATTTATGACACCCCTTTGTTTCAACTCATTTAATTTGCTGGAAATTAGAGAGGAAATCTGCTTGAAAATGTTCATTCACTATACTGCTATAAAATCTATAGCAGTATAGCAAATAAGTGGGGCTAGTTGAAGTTATGATTTTCTCTCTACTCTTTGTTTGGTGTAAGGCAACCTTTTCTGGGTCTTTTGAAACCCAGAAAAATTATAGTTTACATTAAGTCGTTGCTGTCACTATAGTGACGGAAAGCCATACTTTCGCTTTCACTAAAATAAGCATTCCCTGTACCTCCATTTTTCTCTTTCTCCAGTTCATTCTTAATACTTTCTTTTAGCTCATTCTTAGTCTTACCACTAATCTCAAACTTAAGACCTTTTTCTAGTTCATTCTTAATATTTTCTATCAGTTCATTTTTAGTCTTATCATCAATCTCAAACTTAAGACTTTTCTCTAGTTCATTCTTAATACTTTCTTTTAGATCATTCTTAGTCTTATCACTAATCTCAAACTTAATACTTTTCTCTAGTTCATTCTTAATATTTTCTTTCAGTTCATTTTTAGTCTTATCATCAATCTCAAACTTAAAACATTTTTTCAGTTCATTCATAGTCCTGTCATTAATCTTACACTTAAGATCTTTACCACATTTATCATGAATCAACTTACTCTTATTGACTTTACAATCATCCAACTTTGTAAACAAATTAACTCTTACCATATCATTTACAAAACATGTATTAGTTGGCATTGGATGAGCATAGGCGCTTTTAAACATAAAATAACTCCATCAATAAATAAATTTATCAAACAATTAAACATAGAATAATGTGTGTACTAACAATACACACATTATATTGCTTTTATAGAAAATAAATATTCGAGTCTGCCGCTTGTGTATTGTGATCAGTAGCAAGAACCATGATTATGCTAGAGTTCAATGCATCCACACATTTATCACATTCAGTATTGTCGTAACATTTACCCACAATTTTGCCATCTGAAATCCTAAGGTCATTTCTAGTACTCGCAATAATTTCCCCACATTCCTTAGAACTCATACCTGTTTCATCAGAGGTTTTCAAATTGAGAATCTTATCCGTTCCTGGCAAGGTTGATATTGCAAGCTTTTTTATGTCAAATGGTATCGATTTATCATCATCTTTAGATTCAGGCTTAGGTTCAGGCTTAAGTTCCGGACAAGGTGGACAAGCAGGAGCAGGTGGACAATATGATATTATTATAAGTTAAAATAATTAAAGATTTAATAGTTTTAGTTATCAATCTAGCATAACAACCAACAAGTATGACTCAAATTTTCCTTCAGTTTTTACTATATCTTCACCAATTTTGCATACAGCCCATCTTTATTCATTAGAGAATCATGAGTACCAACTTCTTCCACTTTCCCGCAATTAATCACTATAATCTTGTCAGTTTTGAGTGCGGTTGATAGCCTGTGCGTAATTATAATTGTTGTTCTGTTTTGCATCAACTTGCTAAGTGCTTTTTGCACTAGGCTTTCACTTTTATAGTCGAGGGCGGAAGTTGCTTCATCCAGTATTAAAACCTGAGGATTTTTCAGTATTGCTCTTGCTATTATAATACGTTGCTTTTGTCCTTCGGAAAGCTTTAGTCCTCTTTTTCCTACAAATGTATCAAATTTATCCGGCAGCTTATCAATAAATTCCATTGCATACGCACTGATAGCTGCTTGCTTCACCTCTTCATATTCAGCATCTGGTTTACCATATAGTATATTTTCCATTATTGAGCAAGAAAATATCATGTGATCTTGTGGTACTAAGCCAAACAGCGATCTTAGATCATTTAGCGCAATTGTCTTAATATTCTGTCCATCGATAGTAATACTGCCTTCACTTGGATCGTGAAAACGGAGCAAAAGCTTTAAAATGGTGCTCTTGCCACTGCCAGATGGTCCAACAATTGATACTGATTGGCCTGCCTCTATAGAAAATGATACGTTATTTAATGCTGGCTTATCAGCATAAAAAAATGTTACATCGTTAAACGAAATTCCTTTTTGAACACTATTGATCCTTATAGGATTATCATTATCTAATATAGAGCTTTTCATGTTCATAAATTCAAATAAACGCTCTACAATTCCAAGACCTCGTTGCAAATCACTGATGTTATCGCTTAGATTGTTTACAGCCCCTGCAGCAAGTGCTGAATAAAACACAAATGAGGAGAGTTCTCCAATGGTCATATTATTACTTAAGACTTCTTTTATTCCCAAAAAAAGCAAAACAACTAGCGAACCTATCACACACGTGATAACTAGAGTTACTAAAATAGCACGCAAGAGTACTAATTTTACGTATGATTTTGATACTGAGTTTAGATGTTTCTGAAAACGAATTTTTTCATTTTCTTCGAGTACAAACGATTTGATAGTTACTATAGATCTAAAATTTTCCTCACTAAATGATGCAAGCTCACTTAATTTATCCTGAGCAAAGCGTGCATAATTGCGTACTTTTTTCCCAAGTGAAGTCATGACAATGAGCAGTATAGGTATTATTGCAGCTGCATATGCGGTTAAATGTAGATTTGTGTATAACAGCATTGCAACACTACCAGTTAGTACCACAAAATTCCTCAATATTGTCAATAAGCTGCTGTTTATTATCGATTGCAATGCAGAGGTATCAGTAATGAGTGCTGAGATAACATCTTGCACACCTGTATTCTCAAAGAAACTTGGTTGTAAATCAGTAATACTGCTATATAAGTCATATCTGATTCTTGCGATAACTTTTTCGCTTCCAATGCCAATGAAATATAACCGAATAAATGCAGTGAGAGAGATGCCTAAAACTATCAGTATTGCAACTAATAGATTAGTAGTAAAATTATGCTCTGCGCCAGAATCAATTATGTTGCTTAAGCCCCTACCAAAAAGAAGAATCGTTAAAGCTGAAAATAGAACTGCAATAAACGCTACGGTAAAATAATGTAAACTAGGTTTTATATAGTAAAATAACTGCTTAATGTTAGATTGCATTTTATTTTAAAGTTAAGTATTTAGCTTCAGGAAAAAGTTACAGCATTAGTCTACAGTGTACTTCCTTAGAACAATACGTTCAAGAAACTTTAGCTTCTGAAGGAAAAACGCTGCGAAATTACAGAAAGTTAGCAAAAAAACTACTGAATAGACCAGAGTTTATTTTGTTCCAATATGTAATGCTACTATTCCATAACTCATATTGTGGAACTCAACATTCTTAAAGCCTACCTCTTCAATTTCCATTTTAAAGTTAGTCTGAGTTGGAAATTCTCTTATGCTTTTTACTAGATATTCATAAGAACCCTTATCTTTAGCAACTATGCTGCCAATTTTAGGAATTACTTTAAATGAGTATAAGTCATAAAATTTGGTGAATATCTCATTTTGATAATGCATAGGGGCAAATTCCAAGCAGACAAATTGTCCATTTTGCTTCAATACCCTATATGCTTCACTTAAAGCCCTCTTACGGTCGGAAAAGTTTCGAATACCAAAAGCTACTGTATAATAATCAAATTCGGAATCTTCAAATGGTAAACTCTCTGCATTTGCACATACCCAATTGAAATTTAGCTGATTTGAATTTATAGCTTTATCACACCCTTTGTCCAGCATGTTTTGATTTATATCACATACTGTAACTTGAGCACTTGGCTCCCCTCTTGCTATTCTTATAGCTATATCTCCGGTTCCTCCAGCAATATCCAAAACCTTGGAGTGCTTTTTAAAATGCACACTATTTACCATCTTATCCTTCCATAGCCTGTGCATTCCAAAACTCATTATATCATTCATGATGTCGTAGCAATTTGCTACAGAATCGAAAACCTCTTTAACTAGTTGTGATTTATCCATATTTTATATAGAGATTGCTTACATAATTATTTTAAACTTTAGCAGTTAAATTAATATACTAATGAGAAAAATATACTACAATTAAACATATTTAATCCAGTAAATCATTAGTGTCGACAGCTTTTTCACAAAATATCATCTCTCTTATTATGATATTATCTGTAGCAGTTGTTGATATGGCAACAGACTTATACTCAGTTGCATTGCCAAGTATTGCCAACTATTTTAAGGTGAAAGGTAATATAGCGCAGCTTACGATCAGTTTAAATTTAGTAGGAGTTGCAATATCTGGATTAATTTATGGGCCACTGTCAGACTATTATGGTAGGCGCCTAATAATGCTGATTGGCATGGCAATTTTTACTTTGGCAAGTATTGTATGTTGCATAGCTGATAATATTATACTTTTAATATTAATCCGTTTTATACAAGGAGCAGGAGCTGGTGTTGCAGGCGTTGTCGGATATGCAGCAATCAGGGATATGTACTCAGGTAGTGAATACTCAAGAGTAATCTCAAAGTTAAATATGGTAGTAGCACTTTCACCTGGAATAGCTCCAGTGGTAGGCAGTTATATAATTTCACATGGTTATAGTTGGAAGTTTTTGTTTTTTATCATATCACTTGCCGCAATTATTATGCTCATTTTTATTTACTTGAAGCTACAAGAAACGCTGACCGTAAATAAAAGTAAAGCCAGTATTAATATCTTCAAGCAGTATATATTAATATTTAAGAATTATCGTTTCCTTGGGTTTTCAGCCATTCATGGATTAACTTTCATGTGGCTTTGGGCATACATTGCTAACTACCCGTTCATATTTGAATCAATGGGTATTGAAGTACAATATTTTGGCTATCTCATATCAATCATAGTCATATTTTACGTAATCGGCACTTTAATTAACAGAAGGTACGTACCAAAAATAGGAGTGAGCAAGATGCTAATCATAGGTTTGGTATTACCAATAATATCTGATGGTTTATTGGTATATTTTTATTTCATGAACAAATTGAACGTGCTTATTCTTCAAGTTCTTTGGATTCCAAGCAATATAGGACTTGCACTCGTAATCAGCAATAACGTAACTTCTGCTTTAGAAACGGTCAAAAGTATAGGGCTTGGTAGTGCAGTTCTCTCATTTTGCAATATGATGTTTGGGGCTGTTGGAATATACATAGTAGGAAAATTCTTTTCTTATGGCATTTTACCAAATTTACTATTAACAGTTGTATGTTCTATAATTGCAATTCTTATATATAGTTTACTTAAATATACTGAAAAACACGAAGGATAATCATTATTTCTACAACCCAGATTTCATGAATTATTAATTACCTTACTATAGTAATGCAATTTTATAGAGAAGTGTTAAATGAATTATTCAATCAGAAATATAGATGCTGCTTTACTTGATGCTGCTAAAAGAGGTGATCTTAATGAAGCAAAGCGCCTAATAATTGAAGAAGCTGATGTTAATGCATATGATGGATCTCAAGGTAATTCTCTATATTGGGCTGTTAAAAATAATCATTCTTATATAGCAAAAGTTCTATTAGATAATGGAGCAGATTTTATTGCTTATGACTCTTCTCGAGAACGCCACGTGTTAAATAAATACGAAGAAGTAAAAGCTGAGCATTGTAAGGTTTCTCTACATCTGGCTGCCAGACTTGGCGACTTGAAAGCAGTAGAAGACCTATTAAAGAAAGAAGCAAATGTTAATACAAAAAATGATAAAGGACAGACTCCTTTAGATTTAGCTAAGACAGAAGAAATAAAAAATCTATTACAAAGCATAAAAGATGCCAATGACAAATTGCTTGAAGCTGCTAAAAGCGGTAATATTGATGATGTAGAAAATCTGTTAAATAGAGAAGAAAAAGTACAGGTTAACGCAGAAAATGAATTTGAAGAGACCCCTCTACACTTATCTGCTCAAAATGGACATAAAGACGTAGTGGAATTTCTACTCAGCAAAGGAGCAAAAATTGATGCAAAAAATGAATTTGAAGAGACTCCTCTACATTTGGCTGCTCAAAATGGACATAAAGGTGTAGTAGAATTTCTATTCAGTAAAGGAGCAAAGGTTGATGCACAAAGTGATGATCTAAGCACCCCTTTACATTTTGCTGCTAAATATGGACATAAAGACGTAGTAGAATTTCTACTCAGCAAAGGAGCAAAGGTTGATGCACAAAGTGATGATCTAAGTACCCCTTTACATTTTGCTGCTAAAAGTAGATATAAAGATACAGAAAAGATAGTAAAATTTCTACTTGATAAAGGAGCAGACGTTAATGCACAAAATAATGCAGGAGAAACCCCTTTACATTTAATTCTTCAAAAAATAGACCTAGATATAGATACAGATAAATTCTATACTCTACTGAACAAAAAAGGCATCAATGTTAATCTAACAGATAAAAATAAAGAGACTCCTTTGCATTTTTTTTTAAAAAAGAAAGCGATGGAGATACCTGAATTGGACGATCTACTGAAAGTAGAAAGTATCAATGTTAATTTACAAAATATAGATGGAAAGACTCCTTTACACCTGGTAATTGAAAAAAACAACTGGAATACATTGCCTAATGTATCGTGGAGCCGTGAAAAGATGGTCGATATTCTAATAGGAATGAAGGCAAATGTTAATGCAGTAGATAAGGATGAGAGGACTCCTTTACATTGGGCTGCAGGATATGGTAGAAAAGAGATAGTAAAAGCTCTAATAAACGCAGAAGTAAATGTTAACGCAGTAGATAAGGATGAGAGGACTCCTTTACATTGGGCTGCAAACTATGATAGAAAAGAGATAGTAGAAGCTCTAATAAACGCAGAAGCAAATGTTAATGCACAAGATAAATATGGAAAGACTCCTTTAGATTTAGCTAGCACAGAAGAAATAAAAACTCTATTACTAAAACCCCCCAAAAAAATTGATGACAGTATAGCATCAAAAGATAATGAAGTAGGTCAAGAGGAAGATGCTGAGCAAGAAGGTAATGCCCAACTAAGTTTACAAGAACAAGAGGAAGAATCACAGGAGATCAGTGCAGAAGAAGAAAGTGATGTAAAAATTGAAGCTGCTGATAATGGACATCTTCCTTATGCAGAACCTACACAAAATAGAGTATCGACAAATGAAGAGCAACCGAGCTCTTTTTTCGATAATTTGCTTAATATAATTATGAAGCCCTTTTCTTTAATTGCATCATTTTTTGGTGGCTTTTTTTCATGGTTGTTTGGATCTGATGAACCATCAACTGAATATGATCAAATAATTGCACCAAGTAACTCAGGAGGAGAGGAGCTAACAAACTATCAAGAGGGTGACAATAATATTATATAATAGATTTCTTGCATAACTGGCATTCAAAGGAAAATCAGTTGATGTCATGAAAGTAGCTGACACTGGCACCCAGTTAAATTTACGGAGTATAATGGATTCCAGACTGGAATGACAAGAAAGGGAGCACTGACTTGAACATTCCCCTGAACAGATACCTTGATACATTAAAGTTTCTAGGTTTGAGTAGTGAAATCCGATTCAGTGTGAAAATTAGCAAACTCCTTTTTAAGCTGTAGAATAAAATTTTTTATTTTAATGAAAAAATTGCTTCCGCATACTCAAGATGCCATTATAATGATGGTAGAGATATTTAGAGAGCTCAAAATTTATCTTGGTCTGCAGACCTTTTAACCAATTTTTCAATAAAAATTCAGCTACATCTGTTGTGTGTACATTCTGAATCTTTTTTATACAGGAGGATTTTATGTCCAGAATTCCAGATATTTGACCTTTACTTTAGCTAACAACAGGCGCCTGTAGTTTTTAGAATTAGTGTTAACACGGTTTTTCTACTTTTTTTTTCTTAATGTTTTAACTCAATACACACCATCATCATTTACTGCTTCTAAATATATCATTGCTAAACACACGCCGCTGTGTATTTCTATAGATAACTCATTGCCTAGACTTCGATTAAAGCAAGAATTCTTTCCTGGAAAAGCAAGGTTACTATGGCATAGTTCCCATTTTAATCCTTTAGTTGATATTTGAGCTTTCGGTATACCAAGTAAGGATATTTTAGTATTTTTTAGCAAAGAGGAAAAATAGCTAATACCTTTTTGTAAGGCGTACCCCACCATGGGAGGCGAAGGCATATAAAAGATACTATCTGTACTTAAAAAAAAGTTAATATTTTGTAGTATATGATCAATTGCTCCTCCAATAATACCCGTTACTATTGATGGCAATAACTTTACTGTTTTTAAGTGAGCCATTGCTTTAGAAAAGTCGCAATAATCTTGATCAGGTAGATATACTGTATTTAAGTTAGCACGTAAATTCGGATTTATACTATCCAAATCTCCTATTACAAGATCAGGTTTTACGCCAATTGATAGAAGCTTGTTTGCTCCTCCATCTACAGCAATAACAGGTATATCTTGTTTAAAAAACGATGAATCAGGTATTTCTCCATTTAGCACTACAATAGAGCGATATTCTTGCTCCACGCTACAATGTAGCATATGGTTATAAAACGCTCCGTGCAGTTTTTGCATCGTAGTAACATTTTTGAACAATTGATATTATACTGATCACTAATCCAGCAATATTACTGAGTATCACAAAAGCTAAACCCTGACAAATACCGTAAATAAGCCAAGATGATGAACAAATAAGATAACTCACCAACATTAGCATCGATACGTCACGAGTAAGTTTTGTGATATATGCTTTATATACTTGAGGCAATAACCCAATGAGAGATGTAACGAACGCGATGAAGCCAAAGCATTCTTCAATATTTACATACATACATTTTCCTACGTTTGTTTTAACAAGAGTCAGGTTCAAAGGGTTGTACTTTATGTACTCTCAGCTTTTTTAGAGCACCCCTAATGCGTGTAATTTATAACATCATTTAGTCTATTAATCAAGAAATTAACAGTGACTTGCATTCATGAAACCCAATCGGCTTCTATGCTAATTATTATCCAAACTAATAGTCGGCTGTGCATCCTGCTCAGAGATCAGAGCAACTAGCAAATTGTTTATCAATTGAACCTTTTGTTTTCCATCCAATTGTAAGCTTTTATTTTTTTCAAAATGGGCTATTACTTCTTCGATAATTCCTATTGCATTTTGCACTATATGCTTTCTTGCAGAGGTGATGGCATGCGCTTGTTGACGCCTCAGCATTGCTTGTGCAATCTCAGATGAATAGGCCAAATGCGATATTCTTGCTTCTGCAATTTCAATTCCAGCAATATTCAATCTTTGTTGTAGCATTGACCGCAATTCATTTGAAATTTTGTCAGAGTTTTTACGCAAAGATTCTTCATCGTTTTCGCTATCATACGGATAATTACTTGCCAGTTCTCTAATTACCGAGTCACTTTGCACAAAAACAAAATCATGATAATTATTAACATTATAATATGCCTTCGCAGGACTGCTCACTCTCCAAACAATTACTACTGAAATCTCTATCGGACTTCCATTAGCATCATTAACTTTAATTTTTTCTGTATTGATATTCTGAAATTTCAAAGAAACTCTATATTTACTCGAAAATGGAAGCGTTACGCATATTCCAGACTTAAAATAAGTTCCAATATAATGACCAAAAAACTCTATCACTCTTGCTTCATTAGGGTCATTAACGAAAAGTGCCTGAAGAAAAGTCAAAATTGAAACAGCAGCAACTCCAAGTGCAATTGTGCTGTCATACACAAAAAGTACCAATAAAATTAACCCTAGCGCTATTAGTACAGGAAAAGCCTGAATTTTACTTAGATTTCTATCACTTATCGTATTTTTATCTGTGCTGTCTTTATCAGATTGCTTTTTCACTTGCACCCTCTCTGCTGATTATTTCATCTACCTTACTTACAAATAATTTAAACTCTCTTAATTCACGATCAGGCAACTTTATCTCATTGCCATGAGCTATCGTAAGCGGATCAATATGTTTACCATTATATATAACTTCATAATGTAAATGAGGTCCTGTTGCAACACCAGTGCTGCCGACATAAGCAATGATCTGCCCCTGCTTTACTTTAGAGCCTAACTTTATATCGCTACTAAATTTGCTTATATGTGCGTAACAAGTTGAATATTCATTTTTGTGTTTTATTTTGATGTAATTTCCATAGCCACCATTCTTTCCTATATATTCTACCACACCCTCTGCAGCAGCATATATGGGACTGCCAAGCTTAGCTGCATAATCTACTCCTTTGTGAAAAGCAATTTTACCATGAATGGGATGATTTCTATTACCAAAATTCGAGGATATACGAAAATCTCCGTTTAAAGGACTTACAAAAATTTCGCTACTCTTCAAGCTTACCCCCTCTTTATTAAAATACCTTTCTTTGCCGTCTTGCGATTTATAATGATATAAGCTAATGGCTTTATTGTTTGTTGTCAGTGAAGTATATAAAATTTTTTCTTCAGCTTTCTGATTACCGAGCGATTTCTCAAAAAGAACCTCCAACTTACCTTTTGGCACAATGTCTTTTTTAAAATCTATACCAAAATCTTTATATACGTTGATTAATTTCATCACCGTATTTGGCGCCAAACCTCCTGCATCAAAAAAAGAGGATTTTATGTCACTGGATATGAATGATAGCTTTCTATCACTTTCTGTAGCTTCTTTTTTTCTGATCCCGTCTTGGAATAACACTGGAGAGTGGGTTAGTGTCATTCCAGTGCTTGAACAGTTTTTTAATCGAAAATGTTGTATAGCGTGCTGTTTACAATCAATTTCCAGTGTCTGGGCACTGGAATGACAATAGTATTTCTGCGCAAATGTTTCAGTTGCATATGCTGGTAAAATACAAAGCAGTGGAAGTATTACCAGCCTCATAGTTTATCAGCAAAAATAAAATTACCTTCAACATACTGCACATCATCATTATCTTCTAGCTCTTCAACTAATATAGATAATTTATCAATTAATTCTTTGTCGCTAACTTCAATCAGGTCCTTTGGTTGCCATGAAAGACGAGCAAGTTCTGGTTCTCCAAATTTTGTATAGAAAGCATCACGCACTCTACCAAAATCTTTCACTTCACAAGTTATAACATATAATTCTTCCTTGTTATTTTCCTCAACATTCAATACTTCTAATTCAATTCCATAGTTAAATAAATCTTCAAAATTTATACCCTCTGCTTTATAGACAATTAAGCCTACATGATCGAAAAGGTAACTCACACATCCTGTTTCTCCCAAATTACCGCCTTTGCGAGAAAAGATATAACGTATCTCAGAAGCAGTTCGGTTGCGATTATTTGTCAGAGCATGGACAATAAGTGCAGCACCAGAAGGTCCGCAGCCTTCATATTGTATTTCTTCATAACTTTCTCCAGCAACGTTACCAGCTGCATTTTTTATTGCTGTTTCTATTTTATCTTTTGGTAGATTTTCCTTTCGCGCAGAAAAGATAGCAGAGCGAAGACGTGGATTAAGCTCGGGATCAGTTAGCCCTTGTTTTGCAGCAACTGTTATTTCCCTAATGAGCTTCGTAAATTTTTGCGAGCGCTTTGCATCCTGAGCACCTTTTCGATGTTTTATATTTGAAAACTGTGAATGACCAGCCATAAGAAAACTAATTCACCCCTTCTACTAACATATTTTCATACTGCTCAGCTTCTAAGTCAAGGCCAAGAGCTAAGTGAGCTGTTATTAAATAACTAATAACTCTAGAAGAATATTTAGAATCTTTATTGCTTATCATATCTTGAAAACGCTTAATTGCTGCTAAATATTCACCACGCTTTAGGTAAAATTCACCAATAGAATACTCTTTTTTTGATATATGTTCTGTGATTAATTTTTCTTTTTCTTTGATCTCTTCTATATATTCGCTATTCGGAAAAAGATTAATATATTCAGTAGCTAGCTCTAAAGTTTTATATGCAATTTGTTGCCCAAGCTGCACTTTATTAATTTGCATGTAATAAGATAATACTCTTAAGTAATATACATATGGCAAATCTTCACCATTTGGATAAACGTATATATAATCATCTATATCACTTGCAGCACTGCTGTAGTTACCCATATTATAGTAAGAAACTCCAGATAATAATTTTGCTTTCATTGCCCAATAAGATAAAGGATACAAATCCTCTATCTTTTGAAATGCTCTAATAGCTTGCTTATATTTTTTCTGATCATAAAGCTTAACTGCCTCCTCATATAGTTCAGTTTCAGTGTGTTCAAGATCATTCGCATATAACTGCGTGAAGGGGCAAGTCAGAAGAAAAAAGCATATGATTAAAGTCTTATACATAAGATTTTTTTTGATCAAAATAAAGTATAGACTAAATATTACCTAAATAAACAAATTTTTGGCATTATCATCGAACGAAAAGCGTCTCTTGGCCACCATTACCTATATTGCTCGCACCACCACCTATTGCAACACCCTTTCCACTCACTTCTACGTTCTCTAGCTTTCTACTATAAGAATGTGTGATCAATCCACTTCCTACCATCAAAAGAGCAATACCTACCAGACCTAAAGCAGGCCCAACAGCAGATGATGCTAATGCTACTCCAGAAATCAATATTATTTTCCTGATTAGTAATAAAGAAGAACCAGCGAGCATTAACTTAGCTGAAGACATATTGCTTGTCTTTTTTTCAAACTTCTCATCAAAGTCTTGCTCTTTTTCTACTTCATATTTTTTACTTTTCTTGTACTCGCGATAGCAGAAAGTAGCACTCGCTACAAAGTAAAATAGACTAGAAATTGAAAAAGCTACGTCTCCTATTATTCCTTGCTCCAATGCTTCACCTACTATGCTAGCCACAATAACTAATGTAACTAAAGCAGCATCAGCATAGTTAAAGTAATCATCAACGGTACAAGGAAGGTCTCTCTTTTCTTTTTCTACTGTTTTCCCACTTTCAATATTCTCCAATTCTCGTTCTTTTTGTGCTATTTTTCTATTATTATAAATTAAATATAGCGTGCAAATAAGGGATAAGACTGTGAAAGGTAATATAGTATGGCCTAATGAGCTGCTTATAAGGCCAAGTAATACCTGATCGCTACATGTTTTTTCGAGCTCAATTGCCATCAATAATGCAAATGGAACCATTGTTACCAATGATACACATTTCCTATGTAGCTCTCTTTTTTTTAGTGTTAATAGTTCTTGTTCGAGCTTTTTGCTTTTTTCTTCCTCTCTTTCTTTTCTGACTTCTTCATCAACTGTTGGCCAAAAATCCCAGAAAAAATCTTCCATTTTAGCACCTTTTTTACCTTTGGATCTTTTTAAAAAAAACTTAGTGCCTGTAATACTAGTCATATGAACAGACCAACTTATGAACTAATACATTATATAGGATTTTAATTACTAAGTCAATGTTATGAAATTATTAACTTTCTTTGTATACTCTTAAGCAATTTAGTCAATCTGTTTGATGCCAGCTAGAACGTAATTATAGCCTGACCACATAGTCATAACAGCCGCAGCCCATAAGCAAACCACACCTATATATTTAGTTGCTTCATAATCACTCATTATTAACGCTACTATAGCAACCATCTGCAAAAATGTTTTAATTTTCCCAGCCTTACTCACAGGTAAACTAACGTTTGTAGCTATCAAGAACTCCCGCAAGCCTGAAACTAATATCTCCCTACAAACAATTATAACTGACGGTATAATTGTAATATCATCTATCTTATGCTTATAAACTAGCATGATTATTGTTGAAGCTACTACTAACTTGTCGGCAATTGGATCAAATAATTTGCCAAAATTCGATTGGACTTTCCATGCACGCGCTAAATAACCATCAAAAAAATCTGTAATGCACGCAAACATAAAGATCAATATTGTTCTTAGACTTGCATACTTACTCTCTATATAAAAGCTTGATATTATTGCCGGTATTGCGAGCGCACGAGAAATTGTTAGCAAATTAGGCACGTTTTTCTTAAGCATGTCACATCACCCTACGTAGTAGATAAATTTATACAGAAGTACAATAGAGTTCACAAGCTAATAGTTGAACATTCATAAAAACCCCATATACTTAGGAAATTACTAACAATAAGCTCAAAGCATGAATAATGATTTAGATAACACCACAAAACAAGAAGCACTTAAGTACCATAATAAAAGTGGTAAACCTGGTAAGGTATCAGTTATACCAACAAAACCCTTATCCACACAGCATGACCTATCACTTGCTTATTCCCCTGGTGTTGCAGCCCCATGCCTTGCAATAGCTAAAAATCCTAAAGCTGTTTATGATTACACGGCAAAAAGCAATTATGTGGCTGTCATTTCAAATGGCACCGCAGTGCTGGGACTTGGCAATATCGGTCCTCTTGCTTCAAAACCCGTCATGGAAGGCAAAGCTGTTTTATTTAAGCGTTTTGCTGACATTGATGCAATTGATATAGAAGTTGACACAGAAAACATAGAAGATTTCATCAATGCAGTAAGGTATCTTGGTCCAAGTTGGGGGGGAATAAATCTAGAAGATATAAGATCTCCTGATTGTTTTATAATAGAGAAACGTCTAAATGAGTTGATGGATATTCCGGTGTTCCACGATGATCAACATGGCACTGCAGTAGTTGTTGCAGCTGGTATAGAAAATGCCCTCGATATTGCTGAAAAGAAATTAGAGAATGTCAAGATCATCATGAATGGTGCTGGAGCAGCTGGTATTGCGTGTTTGGAAATACTAAAGTCCATGGGCGCTAAGAACATAGTGCTATGTGACAAACAAGGAGTAATACACAAAGACAGAAAAGAGGACATGAATAAGTGGAAGGAAAAATATGCAATTGACACTAAAGAACGTTCTCTACTTGATGCCATAAAAGGCGCTGATGTATTCATCGGACTCTCTGCAAAGGATGTGCTCAGCGAAGAGATGTTAAAAAGCATGGGTAAAGACCCGATCATTTTTGCTCTTGCTAATCCTGATCCAGAAATAAGGCCTGAGTTTGCAAAGTCTGTAAGGCCAGATGCAATAATTGCAACTGGTAGGTCAGACTATAACAACCAAGTCAATAACGTAATGGGGTTTCCTTATATATTCAGAGGAGCACTTGATGTACATGCAACGACAATAAATGAAGAAATGAAAATTGCAGCTGCAGATGCAATAGCGAAGCTTGCCCGTGAGCCAGTGCCAAATGAGATATCTGCAGCCTATGGCGGTCGTAAAATGAGCTATGGACGTGAATATATAATACCTACTCCATTTGATCCAAGATTAATTTCTATGGTATCTCCTGCTGTTGCAAAAGCTGCCGTTACCTCAGGTGTGGCAAGAAAGGAAATAGAGGACTGGAATGAGTATGCAAGTCAATTAAAATCTCGCCTCGCTAAGGCTCTCAGCACGCTCAATTTATTGTCTTCACATACGTAATTGGATAAATTTAAAAGCGATAAACCAATCCAAACTCTAAGCCATATATGCCAAACCTATTGGTAATTGTTGTAGTTGTTGATTGCATACGTGCAGTTTCATCAACTTCATTGCTTTTACCAGCAGGAATATATTTTTCGCCAGCTAGTATCTTTGCTACTGGCAGAATACCTTTAAATTCGTTACCAAGAATACCAAAATAGCGTAAACCAGCAAACGCTTGAGTGTTTGTTGTAAGTGGATAATTAACACCAAGCTTTGCTTGGTAAGCCAAAGCATATCTGGTTTTTCCTAAAAATTTAACCTTAGTTACACCTGCACCAACTCCAAAATATGGAATGCAGAGCATTTCTCCGACGTTAAAATCATTATACACATTGATCATTCCAGCCAAATTATTAAAACCTTCATTTTTCATCTTAAATGCAGCTTTGAACTTTACTTGAACATTAGGCGGCTTTTCTTGAATTTCAATATCAACTTTTCCACTTCTCCAAGGTGATTTACGTTCTGTTCCAACAGAAACATCATCATTACGACGAAGTTCAATATATCTTGCTTTTCCTTTATCTGAGTAATCTTCATCATCTAAGTTAGTCTGAGAATATAGAACTTCAAGATCAACTCTCATATTTTTGAATACATATCCTATTGAAGCACCACCTGCAAGTCCTGGAACGTATTTAGGACTATATCCAGCCTCAATCCTCTCCTCCTCATTAAAGCTAAAAACACCTTCCGTTACATTTTCACCTGCATCTTCTTTTCCTTTTAGAGAACCTATTGCATTGAAAAATGCTCCAAAATAGTTAGCTTGAATATAAAAATTCTTTAAATTATTTATTTCACTATCATAAGATAAGCACCTAAATGAAAAAGTGAGCAAAGTTAGTAGGTATGTAAATTTAAATCTTTTATTCGCCATATAAACCTCACATAATTTCACTTTTATGCTAACATACTTCTATTTTTTATGTAGCAATTTTTTATTGCGCTCAGTTGTTTTAGATTTAGAATAAGAGTATTGTAATTTAAAGTGAATCAATGGTTGTTGCAGTTCATGAATTAGAGAAAATTATCAAACAGTCATTCCCTGGTGCCGATATAAAGATTAAGGATCTTGCTGGAGATGATGATCACTACCATTTAAAAATAACTTCCCAGTGTTTTTCTGGAAGGACAAAAATAGAACAACATAGAATGGTATATAAGGCTCTTGAAGGTCAATCTATACATGCATTGCAACTAGAAACTGGAGCTTAAAATTAAGGTGATATTTATGAACAACTTTGAACAAATAAAAAAAGACATAGCAGAAAACGATGTAGTGCTGTATATGAAAGGCACCTCTGACTTTCCTCAATGCGGATTCTCTGGGCTCGTCGTATCAATTCTCAAAAATTTGAATGTAAAGTTTAAATGCATCAACGTACTTGAGAATGATGAAATACGTCAGTCCATAAAAAGTTTTTCTGATTGGCCAACAATTCCACAAATATATATAAAGGGAGAGTTTATTGGTGGCTGTGACATAATCCGCGAGATGTATGAAAAAGGTGAATTACAGAGTTTATTGAAAGAAAAACAGATTGTTTAGTAAGGAAATAAGCAAGAAAAAAATAGGCGTGCCTCACACCTAGCCTGATTAAAAACTTTAGTTTTTTGACTTTTGTACACTATTTGTACATAAGACATTCTCTTTAAGAAATGTACCAGGCCAAGTAATATTTGCCTGTACATCACTAATAGCGCGTGCCATATTTACATTTTGTTTAGCCTTTTTTATTAGAGAACTTAATGACGTACTGATTTTATCAATAATGCGCAGATCAGCTTTAGGAACACTTGCTTCAATTGCTTTCAGACCACTTTGCACTTTATCAAGACTATCACTTCTTATGGCAGCAGCAATATCTATAAACAATCGCTTTAGCTCTCGAGGTTGATCTTTTATAGTAAAAAGATAGTCTGGAACGATTTCGTAATCACCATTAACATTTTGTGTGCAATATTCTTCAATAGCCTCTTTTGCATCGTAGTAATCTTGTGGATTATCAGAACAAGAATATGCTGCACAAGATTCATTTCTATAATAAGGGCTCCCATTACTCTCAATGTTTTCTATTCTCTTCTTTACACTAGAAACTAAACCTTTTCCAAATACGATAGTATCGTCTCTGTCTGATTTTGAAACAGCCTCTAATAGAGTAGGTATTGCGTCTTGTCTGTAACTAAAGATAAATTCTATGCATGGAATATTACCCAAACTATTTCTAGGGCCTTCTCCACACAAAAGTTTACTTGGAACATGTTGTATAAAAAAGTTAACTACATCACTTGAACTACTGTCTCCTAGCATAAGTAAAAATTTGGGAAAGCTAGGATATTTATTCAAAAATAATGCACCATATATTTCATCGTCAATTGACTCCAATTCATTGTCAAAAATAATACTCCTTATCTTATTATAATCTAGCTCATTTATAGCTTCTTTTAACTTTTTATTTAAGTCAAGGTTATTCAACTCACGATAACGCTTATACTTTTCTTCACTAATACGTGGCATATAATACACTCTTTTTTTATAAAACATTTATACAACTAGCTTTCTTGTTAATAATTGTCAATACTTAGATAAGTATATTAGTAAGTATTTTTATAATTATTGCTAACACGGAATTTTATCTGATTTTTACTAAAAGTGTATATAAAAGCTAAACCTTATCACCAGGCTTAACAAATAGATGACCCAATGTTATCAACTTTATAGGCTTACTTTCATTATTTGCGACTACCCAAACTCCATCGTCTTCATAATCAACAATTTCTATTGCTGTAAATACTACATAATTATTATCATCAACAATCTTTATTCCAAGAATACCATCGTCATTTAAGCTTAAGGCCGAAGAAGGAATTTTATATGCAAATCTTTCACCTGAAGGGAGGCTTACACTAGCAGTCAGTCCTTGCAAAGATATAATCTCATTATCAGTTACCTTTACCTCCACTCTATAAGATCCAGTTTTAGGCTCAGCAATTTTACTAATAAAACTCACTTCACCTACTAATTCCCTTCCGTCTAGCAAATTAATTTGCGCTGTGCTACCTAGCTTTATTTTATTTACTTCATTTTCTGAAACATATAACACCACAAGAACCTGATCAAAATTAACTATGTCAGTTATCTTATGTCCAAGATTAACAAAATCCCCTTCATTTACGTTGATCTTATCTACATAACCATCAATAGGGGATTTAATCGCAGTATTTTCTAAATCCAACTCTAGCCTTTTTAGGTCAGCTTTTGCACTCTGCAATGCAGTAAAAGCTGATTCCACTCTTATCTGTGCTCCATACCCTTTTGTATTCAATTTTCGAGAGGAATCATACTCAATTTCACGCTGATTTAATAAAGCTTTGGCTTTTTCAACTTGCTCAACTCTGTCATAATCTTCTATCTTTAAAATTACATCGCCTCTTTTTACTTTTTCACCATCAGACAAATAAATAGCAATAACTTGACCACTTGTTCTTGAGACAAGGCTGAACCTATGCAAGGGATTTACCGTACCAGAAAAATTTAAATATACAGTGCGATTTTGTGGAGTATAATCCTGAGTTTTTAATGAAAAACTACTAATTGGATTATCACTATGAACCGCCTGATCTTTTTTTAAAAATGTACTGTTGATAAAAAACAGTAGAATAAGAGCAATACCGGAAACGATGATTACTTTGTTTCTCATCCTTAAACAGTAAAATTTATTGACCAATCTTGTTAGAAATAACTGCATAAATTTTCGAATCAGAAGTGTAAGTATAACACAGCTATTGTCACTCTATAAATAGTTTTATATGAGCAAGTTTTCTTACAATAAATAAGTTTTTATTGCAAAAATGCAATTTTTAATCAAATAAAAAAGTTGTGCATAAAATTTCCATCATATTATATGATGAAAATAAGAATATTGTAACAAAACTAAATATATATTTAAACAGAGCTTTAGCCCATCACTAAACCAACACCCAATTGCTCAACACTATCAATTTTAATTTGTAAAGTGCCCTTTATAAATTTATTAGCCTGGTCTGTACTCATAAAAACTGCATGTTTATTGGGCATTAATTTTTCCATATCTGCTCTATTTTTTTTATCTTGCAAATGAGGTTCGCAAATATAGCTATACTTTTTAAAATCTAGAAGTTTAGCAAAGCCATCACGATCATTCTCATGGTGAAAAGCAACATTTATACCTACTATTTCGTCCGTTTCTTGCAGCTTTCCATCTTTATCTATTACCTGTGCCTTAGCAAGCGCAACTGTAGGCTTATGGCCATAATTTGCTCCAATAACCCTTCTTATTGAATGTTCTATTGCTATTTTTTGCACTTCAGGACTTTCATCAAACTCTTTCAAAAAATTAAGGTGTAAGTTAATATATTCAGAGTATTTCAATCTGTGTTTTTTATGTATAGTTGGTTTGTAGGACAGTTCATTTGTAGGTGACTTATAGTTTGCAAGAAGCAATTTTTGTTCATATTGCTCATTAAATTTCTTTATCTTTTCAAAATGTCTTTTATATTGAGTCAATCCATCTTTCCCTTTTTTCTCCATCCTTTTCAAGAATTCCTCTACTGGCTCTCGTTTGGCTAGATTAATTTTGCGTATAAGCGGAATTTGTTTTTTCAAGCTAATCCAATATGGTAAGCAAACAACTTTCGCATCTTTCGAAAATAGACCTTCTAACTTTTTCACTGCATTGTATAAGTTTGCTGATTCTGGTTTATAATGCCCGCTATTATTGTCTATATAAGTTATTTTACCATTTACCACTTTCATTAAACCAGAACATAAAATCGGCTTACCGCCTGCAAGAGTTGAATGACGATAAGCCCATTCGCTTTTGTTAACATTAATATGTTCATGAGTTACTAATTTTCCATCAAGCGTGATAACATAAGCTACACAACCTTTTTTACCCTTACTAATTTTATCAGTTGTATCATATAATTTGCCCTCTAAGTTGTATAACTTAAGTTCCCCATCTTGCTCGCCAATAAATTTTCTTTGATCAAATTGTTCATCAGAGTTAAAATACTTAACCCTTGTATCAGTTCCAGGAATTTTTCTTCCTTCAACTCCAACTTCTGGAAACAAATTATATCGTGGAAAAAAATAAGTAAAATTATTCTCTATCCAATACAGAATCTTATTTATGATACCAAAAACTTTTCTATTACCTAAATCAATAGAGAGTTGCTGTTCCTTTGGTACTGCTAGATGATTGGACTTTGTACCAGACTTGCCAAATTCTTTGGCAGCATATTTAAACTTTTCTAGTAAATATTCCTTACGTTCTTTTGATATTGACATTTTTACCTCACTCACTATTATTTTATCCTATATTATTTTAGACAAAAAGTCAATCTTTCTTAAGATATTAAGAAAAGAAAAAGCAGCAGCAAAATAGCTAAACTGACTTAGATTTATCGACAATTTGAAAAATCATCATTCCGCTACTTGTTAGCCGAATCTATGTTCGCACAGTTAGTTATCGCTATTTACCCAACAAACTTATGCTAAGCTGTGCTGCCACTAATTTTGCAACCAGTACTCTATAAGGCGAGCATGACACATAATCAACCCCTGATTTGATGAAAAACTCTATGGACTGTGGATTCGCTCCATGCTCTCCACATATACCAAGTTTAATTTCTTTTCTGGTTTTTTTGCCCCTTTCGATAGCTATTCTGATTAATTCCCCTACCCCTTCGACATCTAGCACCTCAAAGGGATCGTTTTTGAATATGTTGCTTTCCTTATAAGAATCGAGGAAATTAACTGAATCATCTCGTGAAAGTCCCATAGTTGTTTGTGTTAAATCATTAGTGCCAAAACTAAAAAATTCTGCGTGTTTTGCGAGTTTGTCAGCAATAAGTGCTGCTCTTGGCAGTTCTATCATCGTTCCAATTGAATAGTTCACATCGAAATTTTCGGCTTCTTTCTTTATTAACTCGCATATCAGAATAAACTCTTTCTCACTCATGATAAAAGGAATCATGATTTCAGGTTTCACTTCTATCTTCTTTTCTTTCCTTAATTCACTTGCAGCACTGAGTATTGCCCTAATTTGCATGCCATATATTTCAGGATGAGAAATAGCAAGTCTACAACCTCGATGGCCAAGCATTGGATTTTTTTCTGATAACTGTGCTATTTTATTTTTTACTGATTCAACTGACTTATTCAGTGATTTGGCAATTTTCTCTATAATAGATTGATTGTGGGGCAAAAACTCATGTAGAGGCGGATCAAGTAAACGTATAGTAACCTCCCTGCCCTCCATAATAGAAAATATTTCTTTGAAATCAGACTTTTGCATTTCTTCGAGTTTATTTAATGCATTTGTCCTTTCATTTTCATCATCAGCTATTATCAACTTTTGAATGGATTCGATTCTATCACTAGCAAAAAACATATGTTCTGTGCGACATAATCCTATACCTTCTGAACCGAATTCTTTTGCAATTTTTGCATCTTTTGGAGTATCAGCATTCGCTCTCACCTTCACTGTTTTGATTTCATCTACCCAGTTAATTATCGTTTTGAATTCTTGAGATAATTCAGGCAAAATTGTAGGAAGAATACCAAGCATAACCTCTCCTGTTCCTCCATTGATGGTGATTGATTCACCTTTATTTACTTTTATATCCCCCATAGAAAGAAATTTTTCATCTTTATCAATATAAAGTCCATTTAGACTACAAATGCATGGTTTACCCATTCCACGAGTTACAACAGCGGCATGCGAGGTCATACCTCCTCGCGCTGTTACTATTCCACTTGCAGCATTCATTCCATTAATATCTTCAGGGCTCGTCTCTGATCTTACCAAAATTACTTTTTTACCCTGCTCTGCAGCTTTTTCAGCATCACTTGCACTGAATACTACATATCCAGAAGCAACACCTGGAGAAGCTGGCAGTCCTTTGCCTATTACTTCTTGATCGATTTTAACATCAAGAACTGGATGCAAAAAATTGTCAAAAGTTTTTGGATCAATTCTCAATATTCCTTCCTCTTTTGTAATCACTCCTTCGTTTACCATATCAACTATTATGCGAATAGCAGCTTCGGCTGTGCGCTTGCCAGACCTAGTCTGCAAAATCCATAACTTACCGTCCTGTACAGTAAATTCGATATCCTGCATGTCCTTATTATGACTTTCAAGTTTTTCACATACCGCGCATAATTCTCGGTAGACACTTGGTAGCAACTTCTCCATGGTACTTTCTTGCTCCCCGTCAATTGGCATAGGAGTATAAACACCAGAAACCACATCCTCACCCTGAGCATTAACTAAAAACTCACCAAAAAGCTTTTTTTCTCCAGTTGAAGGATTACGTGTAAATATCACGCCGGTTGCAGAATTATCATTTAAATTACCAAAAACCATTGCTTGCACGTTGACCGCTGTTCCAAGGTTTTCAGGAATATTATGTATTCTTCTATAGGAAACAGCCCTATCGTTTTTCCAAGAGGCAAATACTGCATTAACCGAGTTTAACAATTGCTCTTCAACGTTCTGCGGGAAATGCTTTCCAGTTTTTTCACATACTATCTCTTTAAAATCATTAACAATTTTCTTTAAAACATCAACATTAAGATCAGCTAAGCTTTTTGCTCCACTTTTTTGCTGTTCACTATCAACAATGTCTTGAAATAAGTGATGGTCAAGCTGTAGTACAACACTCGAGTACATCATGATGAAACGACAGTAGCTATCATAGGCAAAACGTTCGCCACTTTTTTTTGCAAGCCCAACAACGGTTGCATCATTTAGGCCAACATTTAGGACTGTATCGAGCATGCCCGGCATTGAATTCACACTACCAGAGCGTATGGAAACTAATAAAGGATTATTTGAATCCCCGAATTTACAACCGATGTCACTTTCGAGCATCGCCATGTAGTTTTTTATCTCGTTACGTAGATCACAAGACTATTCATTATCTTGACAATAGGCCTGACAAACAGCAGTGGAAATTGTAAAACCAGGTGGAACAGGAATGCCAATGTTACACATCTCTGCCAGATTTGCTCCCTTCCCTCCTAGTAGATTTCTCATTGCTGCATTACCTTCACAGTTGCTTTGGCTAAAGTAATATATTAACTTTTCTTGCATTTTTTTCGGATTTTCACTAATAAACATACTATACATACTATTCTAATAAATTTGTCAGGCAGGAGTAATAAATTTTGTAAAATTCAGCACAATTAAATAGCCTCTTTTCCTTTCATTCCAGTACTCTTTTCTGTCATCTCAATGACCTCTATGATGTCATTCCAGCGCATGACGCTGGAATCCAGTTCGTCCATAATCTCAACAAAAACGTTGTGTTTTAGCATAATTTTGTGCTCAATATGCTTATTTATAGTAAAGACTTCTGGATTCCAGCAGGCTTTGTTGCACCACTCAAGGAAAGAACAGGCAGTTACTGATGGAATTTGTTATAAAATAGATATTTAGCCGACAAAGGAAAAATATGCCAATAAGAATGAAAGT
>NZ_JBNRJY010000138.1:0-1190 GCF_059414725.1 Wolbachia endosymbiont of Tuta absoluta | reverse complement strand
ACGTAAGTGATATGTTTGGTGCAGAAGATAAGAAAATGGGAGCTAGTTTATTAGCTAATTACCGTTATTATCCTGACGTTGACATTGATCGATCTAATTCTTGGAACCAATGACAGGGCTATAATTCTTCTTCTTCATTTCGTGTGGGACAGCGAGTCGTCCAACGACCCGATGAACCCTGGTTAACCGCCAACTACTAGTAGTAGGCCTCTGACGTGGTTGTGTAACGACCGCCGTCTAAGTAATCATAGACAACAACCGGGACCAACGGCTTAACGTGCCCTTCGAAGCACGGACCAACTTTCTTTTCGTACAATCTGGAGATTCAGCTTGCAATGTCCTAACCAGACTGGAAACAAATTCACAAAGTTAAAAATATCAACTTTGCAAGTGACCTACCGAGAATCGAACCTGGAACCTTTGCGTCGCAGGCATTCGTACTACCACTGCACCACGTCGACCATCAAGGGCTAGAATGAAACAGACGGATAGATAGACCGAAAACAAAATGCTTCTATAAGTAAGGGATTTTTTCTTGTTAAGATACCTCCGTATCTTAAGTTTAAGGGTTCCTCCTTAAATATAGACTTAACATAAAAAAGAAAAAAGGCGCCACTCTCGATTAGTTATGAATTTTTTCTGTGGTTGGTCACAAAAGTGTCGATGTCAAAGTTCAATTACATGTTATCATGTTATGTAGATAATGTGACGTAAAATGATATTAATGTAGAAAAAGTGGAACCTTCTGACACAGGCCATATCTATAAGCTTACAAAAAGGATCCGATCGACGTTGTTTTAAGTTTGTATTTATAGAAATAAAGATTCTTTAAATTACTTTATAATAAGGCTCGGCTACTACTGTTGCCGGTATCAAGATGCACAGTTGCACACAGGCCTACGCCAAGTGAGCACCGTTAAGATTTGTGTCGTTATTACTCGTATTTAATAATTTTGTGTTAGCTTTAGGAGCATCATCTGTATCTTAGAATATTCTAACAATCCGGCATGTACTTAAAAATATTATTATTATCTTATTTGTGCGTTTAGGTACTGTTATACCTGCTGCTATCTGCAATAACCTTTGAGTTTTCCTCTATATTTAAAGTGCCTTCCTTCCTCACTCTATGCGACGATCGATCATAATTACCCTGCCCCCCGAACGTCTGTAACGCCGCAGGGAGCGGCATG
>NZ_JBNRJY010000137.1:0-312 GCF_059414725.1 Wolbachia endosymbiont of Tuta absoluta | reverse complement strand
TCGCAACCGAACTGCTTCTGAGATACGTTATATCTTTTCTCGCAAAGGCGGTAATTTGGGAGAAACAGGATGTGTGAGCAGGTCGTAAGTACTTATTGCTCGTGGAGCAAATTAAATCGGGACCTGCATCCAGAATACTATATCAATGTTTGCATTTCGGAAACAGTAGCACGGATCGATCCGCCAATGCGTTCACAGAAATACCAATATTTCTCGATTGTGGACGTCTAAGGACATTTGGGAGCACGAGAACATACAATACAGTTTCCAAGATTATCGAAGAAAACCCTCCGATTAGGTCTCATGGTTGAG
>NZ_JBNRJY010000136.1:0-1285 GCF_059414725.1 Wolbachia endosymbiont of Tuta absoluta | reverse complement strand
CAATAGCCAAATGTAAAGGAGTTTTTTCATCGTTATCTTGCAAATTAACCTTTATACCTTTTACTGCTAATAGAGCTTTTACTATATTTTCGTTACCTTTTTCAATAGCCAAATGTAAAGAAGTTTCTTGAGATTGATTTTGCAAATTAACATCTATACCTTGTGCTGCTAATAGAGCTTTTACTATATTTTCGTTACCTACTTTAATACCCAAATGTAAAGGAGTTGCTTGAGATCGATCAGTTTTATTTGCAATTTAATCAAATTTAATATGTTATTTGCAGTTTAAATGACGCTTAGCAGTTAGTTTTTGCAATGCCTGTATACATGTAAGTAAGGAAGCAAGGAAGGTCAACATTCAAACGCTTCCTTGTGTTCCACATTCTGCGGTCGAGATTGAGTTCCGCACGTTTGCGTTAAGAAAGATGATGTGCTTTCAGTATACTTACTACAGAGAGTTAAATGATGATACTTAGTCTAATTTCGGTTTGATCATCATCATCATCAGCACATATCCACCCTCTGCTGAGCATAGGCATATTTTCTATTGCGCCAGAGTTCCCGGTGCTGTTTTAAACTCATTCATTGAGATCCCGCCGACTTGGTCATGTTCTGCAAGCATACCTTTCTGATCTCCTCATAGTGTATATTTGTACTGAATTTATTGATTGTTGTGCCTAAGATGTGATGCAAAATAAATATATTTGTATCTCCTTGGCCACCACGCTGTGACTGCTTTTGTTTGATCAAGAAAACCTATTTATAATCACTTATCATCTGCCTGCCCTTCATCATCATCATCGTCATATCAGCCCACATCTACCCACTGCTGAGTATAGGCCTCTTCTTTTTCTCGACATCTGCGCCGGTCCTGTTCCTCCCGCATCCACTGTTTGCCAGTAATGGTCACTAGGTCGTCCTTCCACCTAGCGGGTGGTTTGCCTGCCCTTATGCTTATTTATTTCGTAACATGTTTTCTTTTATTCATCTCTATCAACCGTCAAACCTTCATTTTCACCCTTTTGCTTCATATTTTGTACAATCCATATAAACTTTTTAGGCCTTATACACCTTCTGCATCCATCCACTTACATATTTTTTTTTGTCATATGATTTCATCCCTCCTCATAGTAGTTCATAATCACTAACATCGTAAAATAAAACAACGTAGGTACTTATTGATATGCAGGTGTCTTTTTGCTAATAAGTTACACACCTGCAAAATTGTCCGATTAGATAAACCCAAATCGGTTACAAGTTCGTGTTGGTAATGTTGGTATTGATC
>NZ_JBNRJY010000135.1:0-478 GCF_059414725.1 Wolbachia endosymbiont of Tuta absoluta | reverse complement strand
ATTGTTTTTCAACTTATTTTACGGAAAGTGACAGCGCTAATTGAAGGTAAGTTAAGATAAATAGTTTCCCAAATTTAGGCAAATTTTTGGAGTCATACAGATGAGAGACGATCGATCATATCACTTCTATCACCGTCCTTAAACACAGGTACAACGCGTGAGTCTCTCCACATTGCTGGGAACACACCCGTTTCTAGAGATTTGCTATACAGGGTTATTTTTTAGTCAGTGCGCAAACTTATACCATGATATCAGAATCGTTAATATGACATTTTCAGCAAATAAAAAAACCAAGTGAAAAAAATATTAACAAGCAAATTCCACCCAATGAACAAGATCGATCTACACCTGCTGTGGTTTTTCCTTGGTTTTCAGTTACTCTCTTAACAGCCAAAGCTTTTCCGCTAAAAGAGCGTGTGAGAAGATGTTGTAAAGCTTTTACCTTACCCCATCTTCCTTCTTGGACAGCCTTAACAAT
>NZ_JBNRJY010000134.1:0-650 GCF_059414725.1 Wolbachia endosymbiont of Tuta absoluta | reverse complement strand
TGACAACCTGTCACTATGGCGATACACAATTTTCTGATTATGACCCTCAAATATGTGTCAGACGGGGCGTAAATATCTGTTTTTGCGGCCGTTTACGCTCTGCCTACCCCACAAAGGATAATAGGCGTGATATGTGTATGTATGAGGTGGAGTAACAAGTTGGCATCTAGATAGGTAAAGATAGGTTGCCTGGTAGAGAATTCTACCTAGCATAAAGGCCGCCTTGTTGTACCTACTGCTTTGTTTTGTCTGTGTTTGTTTATTGTTGTATTATTTCTTTTATGTAGGTACAATATAAGAATGATGTTAAAAAGTGTGTTAAGTAAATACAATGGTGTCAATTCGATAAAATTGATTTGCTAAAAATAGCACTGTCACTTTCCGTAAAACATGTTTGGAAGAAGGATAGTAGATTTTTAGTCATGTCATGTTTAAAAATGGTTATGGTTTTCTTCGAAATTTCTATTAATTTATTTTTTTAAATCGTTACCCACTTTTGTCAGAACGCGTAAGTTTTAGTCATCTCTTATCCTTGTCTAAACGTATTTGACAGCGCTAGTTTTAGTTATGATAGATTGTTATAGAGATTAGATCGATCTTCAATATAGAAGAATTCACTTTAGAGAATAGGACTCTTGTTTCCCTATGCA
>NZ_JBNRJY010000133.1:0-1055 GCF_059414725.1 Wolbachia endosymbiont of Tuta absoluta | reverse complement strand
TTTACATTTTTTTTGCTTCCTTCAAGAGTAAGCGGCATAGCTGCATTACTAGACATTGTGCTCATTGCAGTAATAAATGCTGGTATCATATTACCTATACTAGCTATCCACCTTGTGATCGATCAATATGGAATTAAAACTGTCGGTGAAATTCCTTCAGGATTTCCACCGTTTGCCATGCCTTACTGGAACTGGGATTTAGTGATTCAGCTTCTGCCAGGTGCAGCCATGATTACAATGGTCAGTTTTGTAGAATCTATATCCATAGCTCAGACAACTGCCTTTCAACAACGTAGTGAATTAAATAGTAATCAAGAGCTTATAGCCTTAGGTCTTGCCAATTTTAGTGCTGGTGTTACCTCGGCATTTCCTGTGACGGGTAGCTTATCCCGTACTGTAGTCAATGCAGATGCTGGTGCAAAAACACCGATGGCTGGAGTTTTATCATCTATTTTTATTGTTATTGTCAGTTTATATCTTACAGGATTATTTAAAGAGTTGCCTCTGGCAATTCTTGCAGCAACCATTATGGTGTCGATTTGGAAGTTAGTCGATTTTAAGCCGTTTATTGAAACTTGGCGCTATTCAAAAGCAGATGGTCTTGCAATGTGGGTGACCTTTTTTGGCGTGTTGTGTATCGACATTTCTACAGGTCTAATCATCGGCATTATTTCGACATTTATTTTGTTATTGTGGCGAATCAGTCGCCCACATATCGCTGTGATTGGTCTAGTTGAAGGTACTCAACACTTTCGTAATATTTCCCGCCATGAAGTGCTGACCAGTGCCAATATTGTCTCAATCCGTATAGATGAGAATTTAACTTTTTTAAATGCCAATACTTTAAAAGAATTTGTGATTTTTGAAGTCAGTCAACATCCTGAACTGCATCATGTTGTGATTAATTGTTCAAGTATCAGCAATATTGATGCAAGTGCTTTAGAAACACTGGAAGAAATCAATAATGAATTAAAGAATTTAAAAATTCAGATGCATTTTACTGAGATTAAAGGTCCAGTTATGGATCGATCTTTCGCTCACCTTAATTATGTAAA
>NZ_JBNRJY010000132.1:0-327 GCF_059414725.1 Wolbachia endosymbiont of Tuta absoluta | reverse complement strand
CCTCCACCATATTTTTTGATTGATACGGGGGCGAGTAAGGATCGATCGCTAACCAGAATTTAACCAACACCGTTTGATTGTCTACCAAGTCCTTTTCAAAACGATTGATTTCATCATAAGCACGTTGCCACTCAGCAGGTTTGGCAAAACCTTCTATACGTTCAACCAAAACTCGTCCATACCAAGTTCGATCAAAAATACTGATTTTTTCCTCTGGTTGAATCTTGGTCCAAAAACGCCATAAATAAGGTCGACGCAACTCATATTGTTCAGGTGCTGCGATGGTATAAATTTCGTATTCGCGAGGGTCAAGATTTTTGACAATAC
>NZ_JBNRJY010000131.1:0-6670 GCF_059414725.1 Wolbachia endosymbiont of Tuta absoluta | reverse complement strand
AACTTGGAGGACATTTGGCTAGAAAAAATGATCTAGAACCAGGCCCCATTACTATTTGGAAAGGATGGAGACGTCTCTTTGATCTAGCAGAAGGATGGCGACTTGCTCACGAACTTTATATTTGTGGGTAATAGTAAGATTCCTACTGACGAAGGAATGACTGTAGCTTTAAAACTAACGCAAGTTAAAAATCAAGGTTAGCGTAATGTCTAGGGGGAGTTAAGCCAAAAACTCTCTCTAATAATATTTCGCGAAAACAAGGCCTTGATTTAACAATGGAGTACCATTCTTTTAAAATCTTACTTTTTTCCCAGGGAAAACTATTTACGTAGTCTATTATAGAAATATGTGATGCTAAAGTAATATCGGCTAAAGTGAACTTATCGGTTGCAAGCCAAACGTTCTTGTTAATTAAGTGTTCGATGTATTCCATATGGTAAGGCAGGTTATGCTGAGCTGCATGAAGAAATCTAGAGTCAGGGCTGCGGTTAGTAATTACTTTTTCATTCATAATATACTTAGTAACTTCATTGTAAAATTTGCTATCGAACCAATTGATTAAAGCGCGTATTTTAGACTTAATAATAGTTGATGAACCAAGTAATTTGACGTTACTATTGTAAATCTCTTCTATATATTCACAAATGGCATTACTATCCGCTATTACAAAGTTATTATCTATTAATACTGGTACTTGTCCGATTGGATTGATCTCCATGAATTCATTCCGCTTTTCCCATGGATTTTCATATACCAAATCACAACTCAGCTTTTTTTCCTTGAGAAGAGCTCTAACTTTTCGTGAAAATGGACAAAGAGGAAAATGATATAAAATCATAATATTCCTCTTTTGTTATTCCAATACCTATATGTTGTCATTCCAGTACGTGACATTGGAATCCAGCTTATTTCATTATGGACATTACTTTTAACATATATTCCTAGAATCCATTGTCCATTGTATAATTTCCAAATATTTTTATACTTGAATCCCAGTACAACTGTACGAACATTGTAGTTTGAGAGCAATCCCCACCGGAAGGGTGTCATTTCAGTGATTGACACTGGAATCCAGTTCTTATTATACAACAGCCTAATGTATTCATTTAAAATTAAGTTTTCTGGATCCCAGTGTCTGGACACTGGGATGACAGAAGAAGAGTATTTTAGGTAACGGCTGTTTACTCCAAAGTAATGTTGCAAAAGGTCTAACATATAAATTATAAGACTAATATAGAATATACCTTGCTAAAAAAAAAAAAAAGTATAACCTTTGATAAGGTATGCAGGCAAAAATTCTGTAACTTGGTCAGGTCAGAAATGAAGCAACCATATCAGAATCTTTTTGGGTTGCATACCTATTTGTACTATTTGTTTTATTCTAGGCTATGAACATAGCATTAAAATATCGTCCTAGTAGCTTTAAAGATTTAGTAGGTCAAGATATATTGGTGCGTATACTAGAAAATGCTTTTACTCTCAACAAAATTCCACAATCTATACTGCTTTCTGGTAGCAGTGGAATTGGTAAAACCACCACTGCAAGAATAATAGCTTTATGTTTGAACTGCTCATTGGGGCCAACTTTTGAACCTTGTGGATCATGTACAAGTTGTCTGGCAATAAAAAATTCAAGCCATCCAGATGTAGTTGAAATCGATGCGGCAAGTCACACTAGTGTTGAGGATGTTAGAGCGATCTTGGGAGATATTTGCTATTTACCAATAAGTTCTAAATTTAAAGTTTACATTATAGATGAAGTACACATGTTATCCAGTAATGCATTTAATGCATTACTTAAAACTCTAGAAGAACCACCATCTAGCGTAAAGTTTATTCTAGCAACTACAGAAATAAAAAAGATACCAATAACTGTTATTGCACGTTGTCAAAGGTTTGACTTACATAACATTCCTTCAGCTAAGATAATGGAGCGTTTAAATGATATTGCACAAAAAGAAAATTATTTTATTGAAAAAGAAGCATCGGAATTAATTGCTCACCACTGTAGCAATTCAATGCGTAACGCTTTATTTTTGATGAATCAAGCATTGCTATATAGCAAAGATGGTACAATATCCACTCAAAGTGTTACAGACATACTTGGTCTAGTAGATAGAAACGTTATATTTGATCTACTGGAAGCAGTATTAGATAGTGATTTACAGAAGGCTTTGTTAGTATTCGACAATGTGGTAAAAACAGCAAATCCGCTCAATATTTTTGAAGATCTGCTGCAAACAATCCAGTTAATATGCCGTTTTTTAATTACAAAAGAGATTGATACAGAATATGAGAAGAGCAGAGTAAAAGATTTGAGTGCAAAAAAGTCTTTAATATTTTTTTCGAGATTGTGGAAGGTGCTGCTTAAGGGTATTCAAGATATAAAAATTTCAACATGCAATGAGGTTGCTGCTGAAATGATGTTAATTAGCCTTTGTTATCTTTCTGATTTGCCTTCTCCGGAACAGGTGATCAAAAAAATTCTTTCACAGAATGTAGAGCAAGGAAATAGACAGGGCAGACCTGTTGCACCTTCCCCCTCTGTCATCCAAGTAACTGACTACTCGGATCCAAAAAAATATGTGGAAAAACCCCACTCTGTCATCCCAGTGCGTGACACTGGGATCCATGTGAAAAATAAACAACAAAATTACGATTTTGATAAGATTTTGCAACTATTAAGGCGGAGTAACCAAATTTATCTTTACAAACAACTGTGTAGTAATCTAAAATTAATAGATTGTAAATTTGGGTATTTAAAATTAAAAGCTGTATCTAACTTGAACAGTAATTTTTGTAATGACTTGAAAAGTTACTTAAATCAAGCTACTAATCAGGAGTGGGTTATTATAGTTGATACGAGTTATATGAATAGGGAAGTGAGTAATTTAAATTATGCACCTGTAGTTAAGGATATATTAAATACGTTTAAAGGTGCAAAGGTAGTTAATATAGAAAATAAGGAGTAGGTTGTGGATTTCAGTCAAATAATGAAGCAAGCGCAAGAAATGCAAAAAAAGCTTGCGGAAGCCCAAGAAAAATATATTGGAAAAGAGTTTCAAGGTATTTCTGGTGGTGGCAAAGTTTCTGTATTAGTGGAAGTTATAAAAATAGGTGGCTATAAAGCTAAAAAGGTAAACATAGACTTAGAGCTTATGAGAAATGAAGAAAAAGACATAGTAGAAGATTTAGTGACAGCAGCGTTTAATGATGCCATTAAAAAAGCAGAAGAAGATATGGCAAATGCAACCTCTGATCTTGCAGGTATGATGGGGTTACCACCTGGATTTAAACTTCCTTTTTAAATTTACTACTGAAGTTTGACTTAATGCAGTAACTAAGTGTTTTCCTTTTATACTAGTACTTCCATGAAGTACATTCATATTACTGCATGAATATGCAGCAATTCACAATGATGAATGCAGATCAGAAGATAAAAAGACATTAGTGAAATAGGTGTCAGAAGATCAAGAGTAAAAAAAGTAGAGTAACTCTATTTATTAATTAATAAAATCTTTGTATTTTCCTAAAAGTTAGTTAAGATACAGAAGGTTTTATGTTATTAAGTTAGCACTTGACTTAACTTTAGTTATTATTTAGACTGCTAAAGTGGAATTTTAATTTTTTTAACGAGGGCAATTATGCATTATAAAAAGTTTTTTTCGGCAGCTGCTTTAGTGACGTTGCTAAGCCTATCAAACTCTGCTTTTTCATCAGACCCTATTGGTCCAATAAGTGATGAAGAAACTAGCTACTATGTTCGTTTGCAATATAATGGTGAAGTTTTACCTTTTAAAACAAGAATTGACGGCATTGAATATAAAAAAGGAACCGAAGTTCATGATCCTTTAAAAGCATCTTTTATGGCTGGTGGTGCTGCATTTGGTTATAAAATGGACGATATCAGGGTTGATGTTGAGGGACTTTACTCACAACTAAACAAAAACGACGTTAGTGGTGCAACATTTACTCCAACAACTGTTGCAAACAGTGTGGCAGCATTTTCAGGATTGGTTAACGTTTATTACGATATAGCGATTGAAGATATGCCTATCACTCCATACGTTGGTGTTGGTGTTGGTGCAGCATATATCAGCAATCCTTCAGAAGCTAGTGCAGTTAAAGATCAAAAAGGATTTGGTTTTGCTTATCAAGCAAAAGCTGGTGTTAGTTATGATGTAACCCCAGAAATCAAACTCTTTGCTGGTGCTCGTTATTTTGGTTCTTATGGTGCTAGTTTTAATAAAGAAGCAGTATCAGCTACTAAAGAGATCAATGTCCTTTACAGCGCTGTTGGTGCAGAAGCTGGAGTAGCGTTTAATTTCTAGTCTATCTTTGTCTTATTATCCCAGTGGGTTTTTCTTGTCATTCAAGTAGCATGACACTGGGATCTAGAAAAAAGAAATGTGAATTCCAGTGTTTGAGCACTGGAATAACACATTATTTATTTAATGTAGTTTTTATCGTTACACGCTGGCAATTTTAATTCTACATTTAGGTAGCTGTTGTTAAGATCTCAACTAGATATAAAGTTATGCTTTTTTAATTAAAGCTTGAATTTTTCACTGAAAATCAATATATTATATGTATAGAGTTTTAATTTAAGTTATTATGTTGACCCCAGTAGCAAATTTATGTGTTAATAGTAGCACTAATCTCATGCAATATATTGCTGAAGTGCGAAAATTTCCTATGCTTTCCCAAGAAGAGGAAGTGCGATTAGCAAAAAATTGGCAAGAATACCAGGATATTTCTTCTGCTCACAGGTTGATTACTAGCCATTTGAATTTGGTAGTAAAAATTGCAATGAAATTTAAGAATTACGGTCTATTGTTGATGGACCTGGTCATGGAAGGAAATATGGGTTTAATGCATGCAGTGAAAAAGTTCAATCCTGACTTGGGATTTCGTTTTTCAACTTATGCAGTATGGTGGATTGAAGCTTCAATGAAAGACTTTATATTAAAATCTTGGTCACTTGTAAAAATAGGTACAACGCAAGCACAAAGGAGATTGTTTTTTAGTTTACGTAAAATAAAAAAAAGAATTTTACAATACACAAACAGAGAAACTTTGAGTAAAGAAGAAATAAAAGCAATATCAAATGAGCTTTCTGTATCTGAAGAAGATGTTGTACAGATGAGCTATCGTCTGGCTTGTAAGGATCAGTCGTTAAATAATTGTATAAAAATAGGTGATGACTCTAAAAAGGAGTTACAAGATATGATTCCGTGTAATTTAGTTAGTCAAGAAGTAGCTTACCAGAATCATGAAGAAAAGGCATTAAAAGAAACAATTTTAAGCAATGCGCTGGCAAGTCTTAATGAAAGATCAAGAGACATTTTCATTAGCAGATATTTATCTGAGAATACTCAGACTTTGGATGAGCTTAGCAAAAAATATTGTGTTTCAAGAGAAAGAATAAGACAGCTGGCTGAGCAAGCGATGAGTAAGGTAAAACAACATATAAAATCAGAGAGTTTGAAATTCGGTTTACATGCGTAGTCTTTTCGTATTTCTAATATTTCTTTCAATAGACACTCTTGCATCGGTTAGTAATGTACAACTGAGCGAAAAATATAAAGACTGGTTTGTGTATACTGCATTGGAAGATGGTGAAAAAGTGTGTTATATTGTATCTCATCCTAAGAAAAAAAGTGAACATTATACAGCCGATCGCAAGCCGTATGTAATGGTCAGTTACGTTGATAAAAAAGCAGATGAGGTGAGCGTCACTTCTGGCTTTCAGTATAATAATGAGCCTGTAGTTCTCAATATCGATAAAAAAATTAAATATCAATTGCCAATAATACAGGGAAGTCTTGCGTGGACAGATGATACAAAAATGGACCAAGATTTGATTCTAAAAATGAAGCAGGGATTATCAATGGTAGTTAATGGAAAAGTAAAAACAGCAAATGTTGATGATACTTATTCCTTGCTTGGCTTTCAAAAAGCGTACCAAAAAATGCATGACTTATGCCATACAAAGTAAATTATTGATCACTAAAGTATAAGATAGGCTGTTTTGTCTCTCAGACAAAAATATGGATATCACTTTACATAGAATATGAATATCATTTAAAATATATTTTTGAGAATTAATATGTCAAAAATTGTAGATATAGGAATCAAAGAACAAAGTTCTGTGTGTGAACAAATGCGTTTTAGTGTAAGTCGTGCAAGCCTTTTAAATACGCTATCCAGGGTAAGTGGAGTGGTTGAAAGGCGCAACGCGATAGATGTTTTAGCGTGTATAAATATCAAAGCACAATATGGTAGCATAAAATTGAAGGCTACTGATCTTGACATTTCAATATTTGCCTCACTTACTGCAAATGTATCAGCAGAAGGAGAAGTGAAAATCTCAGCACATACTTTACATGATATAGTGAAAAAATTGCCAACTAATTTGGATGTCAATTTCGAAATGAATAATCAAGGAAAATTATTGATATCCTGTGGAAATGCAAATTTTTCTTTACCGAACGTAGTTTCAAATAACTTCCCTGTTCTTGAAGAAGGTGATCATCAATACGATTTCACTCTACTAAGTGCAGATTTGGTAGACTTGTTGACTAAAACGAAGTTTGCTGTGTCGCTAGATGATACAAGGTATAATTTGAATGGGATATATCTGCATACAGATGAGCAATTTCTGTACTGC
>NZ_JBNRJY010000130.1:0-6491 GCF_059414725.1 Wolbachia endosymbiont of Tuta absoluta | reverse complement strand
CTTTAACATAGTCCACTCCTGATACTGAACGTAGGATTCCATTAGTTTTCAGAACATCCATTTTCCTCTCAGTAGGTGAGGCTGAAGTCAACAGTATCGGGTAATCCTTTTTACCAGTCTCTATGTAAATAAGGTTGTAATCTTTGAAAAGGCCTCTCCGGCCTCTGTTAAAACTAGCAGTCATTTTGGCTGGTTTTCCAGAACCTGTGTCGTCTCCTTCAAATTTTCGCTTTATACTCTCAAACATATGGCCATCTCCATTTCCATCGCTTTCGGCACTCATTGCCCCCCCAAATAACACGAAATATCTCTATAACAAGGGCTTTAAACAATTGTAATAATAAATTTATAAAATTTCCCCCTAGTCGCTTCGAACTTGGCGCCCTTTTTTTCCGTAAATTGCTGAACTTATCAATGTCATAAGTGGCCAATTTTATGAATTATAAACTGAAGAGGTTTTATTTGATTTTTGCGATAGAGGTAAACGTCATAAGAATTTAATGAAATGAAACGAAGGTTGTGCGGGTCAGCTAATATACATGGTGTAAAAAAAATAGCTGAGAATATTTTAAGGGGTGAACCAGTACGTGAAACTGAACAACTTACCCCAAGGAACATAGGTAGAAATATGAAAAAAAATTGGCCCTCCCATACAAATTATCCCGGCCGGGTAACACACTAAGTATGGGAGGGTGAAATTATTTTTTCATATTTCGACCTATGTTCCTTGGGGAAAGTTGTTCAGTTTCACGTACTGGTTCACCCCTTAAAATATTCTCAGCTAATTTTTTTACACCTTATATGTCTTTTATAATACTTATTAGTAGGATTTACCCACCTTTGTGTTTGCCCAACGCCGCCAAGTCTACAGGTAGCGGGCGTAGCGGCACCGGCGCGGGGGGAGCTGTCGCGCCACACGGCTGCGGGCGACGCACTCGCGCGAATGCCCCGCGCGTCGCCGCTTCGGCGCGTTCTTTCGACGACACCCTCCTCGAGTCCAGGAAACGGAGATTGGGTAATTTGTATATTACGTAGTATCTGGAAAGAATAACAAATATGTAAAGAGACTAGCTACATACATACACATATCACGCCTTTATCCCTTGCGGGGTAGGCAGATCGATCCCACTGCTGAACAAAGGCCTCCCCGCAATCTTACATTCTTTGCGGTCTAATGCCACCGTCATCCACTCCTGTAAATAAAGAATTTAAAAAATTTAGTCGTCCCATAGAGCCATGGTGTCCCTTCTCTACTATCCAATGGACACAAAATTAAATTCACATTTAATTTATTTATTAAGGTCATATTTAAGTGTGAAATCAAGAGTTTTAAAACGTTCCTAAAAGGCTGTTTCCAAACAAATCAAAGAAAGATCGATCCTCCTCTACCAAAAGTAGTGATTCTATCATCGTGTATACCCTGAAAACCAGCAATGATTGCAGCAGTATAACCCTCAGCAAAAGATCTTTTTACATGGTCAATTTTTATCTTTTTTATTTTAGACTCAGAATAAAAATTATCCGTTACAATTGGTAACTGCCAGGCGAGCCATGATTTAGCATTAACTCCAACAGACAGAAGAGTGATAGCTAATAACCCGCAAGAGATTTGTTCTCCTGCTGAAAGCAGGACATCATACTCTGATAACTCTTGTCTACAATTTAAATTTGAAATTTGCCTGGCTTGAAAAGCCATTTGGTCAGTGAATCCTGCAGCAGCAGATACAACAGCAATTACATTATAACCTTTTTCAATATCGTTTTTTATTAGATTTGCAACTCGATTTAAGTCAGTTAGCGAAGTACCACCAAATTTTTTTATTATTATTTTGTTCATAGTTACAATAAGGTCAATTTCACCTTTCTAGAGAGTATAGTTGCTTAATTAAATGTGTTTTTCTGATCACTAATTAAAGTGATAGAGGATTATTCATCTTTATCACTACCAAGGTCTTTTAACATACTGTAGTTGCCTTTTCTAAATTTACCTTTTAAAGATGTAACTCCGCTTTCGCTAATTCCACTTAAGCTTAATGCTGCTCCACCTAGCTGCAATCCAATCTCAGACGTCTCGGGAATAATTTTACTAGCCCCTAGATCTTTATAAACCTCCACATTATTCAAATCTGGTAAACGTATTATAATATTTACATGTGGGAAGTTTGTTGCAACTAGAGAAACTATTTTCTTTATAGTGACTTCGTTCTTTATTGAAACCACAAGAGCTTGAGCTCTTTCTATTCCTACTGATTTTAAAATTTCATATCTTGTAGCATCTCCAAGATATATAGGGAAACTGTCATTTTTTCCTTCTTTCACTATTTTTGATTGAATATCTACAACAACATAACTTAAATGCTCTGCAGTAAGCATTTTCGTTACCATATATCCCACTCTACCAAACCCGGCAACTATTACGTGGTTATAAAGATCTTGTGTGTCTGTTTCGATTGCTTCATCGTCTAGTATTATTTTTTCAGTGCTAAATGAATTTGCTATCCAGTCTCCAATTCCCGATAAAAGAGGAGTAAAAGCCATAGTTACTGTAGTTACCATCATAAGCACTTGAGCGATTTCACTTGATAGTACATCTAATTCATCTGCTAAACGGAATAAAATAAATGCAAATTCACCGCCTTGTGCAAGCAGTAATCCAGCTTGTATTGCAGGTGCACTTCTAAATCCAAAAAATCTACACAATGTATATATAATGGACGTCTTTAAAACGATAAGGATAATTGATAATAAAGTAACGAGTGGTAACTTATTGAGTAAAAGGTCAATATCAATAGACATGCCAACAGTCATAAAGAATAAACCAAGAAATAAGTCTTTAAATGGCAATACTGCATGTTCTACCGAATTCCTGTGTTCTGTTTCTGCAACTAGTAACCCAGCAACAAATGCGCCTAATGCCATTGATAAATGAAATTGTTCAGTAATAAATGCTGATCCTAATATTATCAGAAGTGTTGTTGATATAAAGATTTCATTACTCTCCATTTTGGCAATAACCGAAAACAATGGCCTCAGTAATAACCTACCAGTTACAAATATCAACACCAATGCAATAGCTGCTTGCACTAATGAGCCTGCCAACGAGCTTATTAAGCTGTGTTCAGAATTGCCAGTAAGCAGGGGCACTAGTACTATTAGAGGTACCACTGCAAAGTCCTGCATTAGTAGCACTGCTATTGACAATCTACCAACTTGGCTTGCTTGAGAACCCTTTTCTTGCAGAACCTGCAACACTATTGCTGTTGAGGATAGTGCAAGTCCACCACCAATAACTGCTGCCATGTTTGTATTTACTCCAAAGGCAAGAGCAATGCACCATATTGCTATCATGGTAACTATAACTTGAAGGGAACCAAACCCAAACACATGCCTACGCATAGCGATAAGGCGTTCAAATGTCAATTCAAGACCTATAATGAACAATAGGAAAACTACGCCAAACTCTGCAAAGTTATCCATTACTTCAACTGAATGTATCAGATTAAATCCATGAGAACCAATCAATGCACCTGCAACAAAGTAACCAAGCACTGGACTAATATTCATTTTCCAAAACGCTATGACTATAAACACAGCAGCGGAAAGTAAGATTATAATATCAAACAAATGCTGAGAGCCGCTGTGCATAATATTTAACCTGTAGAATTAGACCATTTTATTGAACAACCAATACTTGATTTTTGGTCAATTGGAGGATTGCTAGTTTTTGCAATAAATTTCATCGCTTGAAATAAATCACTACTTCCTATTTCATAATTTTGAACTTTCTCTTTTTTTGCATTGTTAAAACGTCCACGATAACGAAGTTTTAAATCAGCGTTAAACCCAAAGAAATCAGGGGTACAAACAGCACCATACTCTTTAGCTACTTCTTGGTTACTGTCAATTAAATATGGAAATGTAAACTTATTTTTCTCTGCAAAATTAATCATGTTTTCAAAAGAGTCTTCTGGGTACTTATTCACATCATTTGGCATGATTGCAACGGTGTTTACCTGATAATCTTTTTTCAACAAATTAACATCGCTTACTAGATTGCTAATAATTGATTGAACGTAAGGACAGTGATTGCATATAAACATTACAATAAGACCATTTTCCCCATAGCAGTCACTTAATGTATAATATTTGTTATCCACTCCCAAGAGATTGAAATTCTTTGCAGTAAAGTCTAAATCTATCTTAGGAGTGTCTAGCGTAACCATAGCTCATAGAGAATTGTATACCGTATATAATTTATGATCGATCATATAAAAATGTACGTTTGTGGGCCAACAGTATATGATACAGCACATATAGGTAATGCACGTTCTATTGTTGTTTACGATGTATTATTTCGACTGCTTAAATTTTGTTATGGAAAAGTTACTTATGTGCGTAATATAACCGACATCGATGACAAGATAATCAATGCAGCAAATGAGAAAAATAGTAATATAGAAAGCATTAGCAAATATTACACTAAAACTTTTCATGAAGACATGGAAAGCATAAATTGTGCAGAACCAACATATGAACCAAAAGCAACGGAAAACATAGATAACATTATCAAGTTAATTGAGTCTTTGCTGCAAGCTGGTCATGCTTATGAATCCAATAAACATGTATATTTTAGTGTAGAATCTTACCCTGAATACGGCGTTTTATCAGGAAAAAAAATTGATGAATTAAACTACGGTAGTAGAGTTGAAGTTGGTGAAAATAAAAAACACCCAGGAGACTTCGTACTTTGGAAACCTGCAAACGAAACTGACTATAAACTTTCAAGTCACTGGAATAGTCCATGGGGAGAGGGAAGACCAGGGTGGCATATAGAATGTTCAGCAATGTCATATGCTTACCTTGGCAAAGATTTTGACATTCACGGTGGGGGTATAGACTTGCAATTTCCTCATCATGAGAATGAAATTGCACAGAGTAAATCTGCATTTGCTGAGTCAACGTTTGCAAAATATTGGGTACACAACGGGTTTCTTACGGTAAATGAAGAGAAAATGAGCAAATCCTTATTTAATATAGTCAAAGTAAGGGATTTGTTAGATAGTGGAATAAAGGGTGAAGTAATACGTTATGCGCTGCTTAAAACTCACTACAGAAAACCACTTGATTGGACAGAAAATGTTATCTCTGAGTCGCAAGAAACTTTAAACAAGTTTTATCGGTTATTACGTAGTACATGTATTGAGGAAAGTGATACAGAAGTCTCTAAAGATTTTATAGAGGCTTTGAAAAACGATTTAAACATTCCTGAAGCTGTAGCCATATTGCATGAAATGGCTACAGAAATCAATAAGACAAGTAATGAATATGAGAAGCTCAAATTAACTAAGAAGTTTGTTAAAAGCGCAAGGTTCATTGGTATTCTTGAGTCAAGTTATCAAGAGTGGTTTGCAAGTGGTGTGAGTCATCAAGAAATAGAAAGGTTGATAGACTTAAGAAAAGTAGCAAAACAAAATAAAGATTATGATACTGCAGACAAAATAAGAGAGCAATTGAAACAAATGGGGGTTACAATTTCTGACAACGAAGATGGTACAACAACTTGGTATGGAAAATTATCTCCTATTGTTTATAGATAGCCTAGTATCATCGCTTATCTTACCCATACATCAAGGTTTTGTACTTTACACTATGTTATGCTTTAGGTCAAACTACGATCGATCGTTAAAAAATCCCCTAATTCCAGAGGGAAATACCCTGAAGAAGTGAATACTCTCAACCACTCTAAAACACCTAACACATGAGGTGATTTCATTAAACGATCGATCTTGACTGTACCTTCCCGTAATATTCTAAGTCTATGAAACCTTCGCAATATCTTTACCAATGGAGTTATAAAAACTTCTTTGATAGATTCTTCTAAGGTATTATTTATTTTTAATAAAGTTATCTATCTTCATTCGAACCACAGACCTCCGTAAGTCTGAAAGGGTCAATAGTTCTCTGTCTCTGTCTATTGCAGCGGTGAATGCACTTCTCTATCTCTGTCTTTCTAATAGACTGGTGAATGAACTAATATATCAAGTCCTAACGGCTTTTAAATGTCTAGTGACATAACTGGAGTGCTGGACGCGAGAAAGCAAAGTCTAGTCTGGGTGAGGGCTGAAATCGGTGATATTTCGTAATTAATTTTTAGAGAAAGGAAAAATTCCAACGCCCAATTTTTTCCTTACTATACTTGACTAGCACTCTTCTTGTCGTGTGGGACATCGATTATCATTGGAACCTTGACAAACTTGATAAATCGGTTCAACCTTTAGGGTTTTATTGAATTTAGTGGGTAGGACGTCGTCTAGCAGCTAGATGGGCGATGACATTGTTGTCGTTTCAACTTGGACAACACTGGCATACAGGGTAGGAATATATGTCAAAAGACAATTACAATAGCGACTGGATGGCGGAGTATCGTGCCTTATGGCGTTCCTTAGGGCCGTGGCCTGCTATAGGCTGACGAGATGCGTGTTTGATGAAAA
>NZ_JBNRJY010000129.1:0-3785 GCF_059414725.1 Wolbachia endosymbiont of Tuta absoluta | reverse complement strand
AACTTGGAGGACATTTGGCTAGAAAAAATGATCTAGAACCAGGCCCCATTACTATTTGGAAAGGATGGAGACGTCTCTTTGATCTAGCAGAAGGATGGCGACTTGCTCACGAACTTTATATTTGTGGGTAATAGTAAGATTTGATATAGCCAAACTATAACTATCACCATCCTTCATTATTTTGATGGATACCTTATCTTCAGGTAACACTATAAGCTTTTTCGTGTCACTATCGTGAATTAGAAATTTGCCATCTTTAAAGTAATACTTGTCTTCCGGCAAAGCACCAATCTTATAATCCGATGTATGCAGTTTGTTCCAAAAATCTAACACAGATTGCTTATCTGCTCCTTCTGCTCTATTATACAAGGCTTTCACATCATTATAATCTATGATTACATTTGCCTTATGCTTTCCTTCTACATCTCTATCATAGCTCTTTTCTATTTTCAAGATTGTGTCTTTCAACACTACCTGCTCTTTCTCCTCCACTGAAGCTGACCTTTTTGCCCTTGTTGGAATTTGTGATTGATCAGACTGTATTTCACTATTGTCGTTTGATACAGTTCTCTCTTCAGCAACAACATTAGTAGTACTATGAACTTCTGTCTTAGTTTCACTTACTTGCCCTTTTGGACTTTCGGTTTGTTTCTCTTTTGTGAATATTCTCTGATAGTCCGTGTAGCCTCTGTTAGTATCGCCGATATCGCCACTGCCTTGATCGAAAGTTATTTTTTTGCTTCCATTTCCCATATTCTCAATTTCAACTTGAGGAGAAACAGATGCGAGGAAATCATTATAGCTGTAGTTATAATCAGCAGAAAAGAATATTTTTCCTTTGAAGTTATGGAAATTATTAGATAACATTCCTATTTCTTCATCAGTATCACCATCAAATAGTTTTACTTTAGTGAAATATCTTTGATTGTTGATTCTCACTATTTCACCACTCGAGTTTCTTTGTATCTGATAATCATTTGGATCATGTTTAATGGTAAAAAGTTTACCAGGGGCATATTTTTCTAAGTTTATAAGGCCCACATTTATATGTTTATGAGAATAATCTCTCTTTTCATATTCATGTGCAAATACTGGGTTGATATATTTGTATTCTTCTGGTATAGTATTACCTTGAGCATCATACCTATATTCATTACCACGTTCATCAGCTGGCACTAATTTGTATCCTTCATCCTTTTGCACTAACTTTAGATGAGTAACTTCTTCAGGTAACTGATAGCGTACATTTTTTCCGTGATCATGAATGAATAAGTTACTCCCATTTACAACTTCACCTCTTTCATTTTTCATCTCTTCAGTGATATAGAAGCCCATATTTTTGAATGCATGTAGATTTTCGCCTCCTTGCTTTACAACCGCTTCGTATACATCGTCGTCTGTTCTATCAGTCCCTTTATCATCCAATAATGTTCCTTTTTCTACGATTACACCGCTTTCTCTTTGCTCATCAGAATATTGAGCATGCTTTGAATCCTGATGATTTAGAATTTTGGTCCCTCTAAGAAGCAGAGAATCTAAATCTTTTTGAATGTGTCCAGTGCTAGGATGCAACAATTCATTTTCATGTAAATGTGCTTCATCAAAGTATTCATCACGTTCAACTGTTCTGCCATCTATCAGAGAAGCTTTATAATGACCATTTTCTTTTGTAATAGCCATATAAGCACCACCGTCATATTGAGTATTCAAGTTGTGCAATATGTCCTCAAAAACAAAAGTTTCTTTAGTTTGACCTTCAACTTGCTTAAAAAAGCCCGATTCGCTCGACAACTCTCCAAGCTTTGTATTCCCATCATATATAGATAGTGCACCCATATCTCCGTGACCAAGAGCTTTGATAGAGAAAACTTTACCTTCTTGTAGATTAATATGAGCACCTCTGATTAGGTTTGGATCGATATTAACCATCTCTTCTAACATCTTTTCTACGTCAATGTTCTGAGTTGACTTTAACTGTTTTGAACCAGTGCTTATCATCTCATCGAGCAAGGAACCTTTTAATTCCTCATATTTGGAGGGAATTGAATGATATTTGCCTAAATATTCTTCATAAGAAATCTTCCCTTCACCAAGTTCTCTATCTATTTTAGAATATTCCTCTTGCCTCTCCTGATCCAGACCTTTTAATGCATCGTCGTAAGTTTTCTTCAAATTCTCATCATACTTTGATAGCACCCTAAAAGCTTGCATTTTATACTCTTGACTGTTTTGATATTCATTACCTTGTTGGTCAGAGTAAGTTAGTTTATCCTGTCCATCAGGAGTTTTTACTACCTTTAAAAAATGATATTCCTTTGATATATCGAGGTTATCATTTGTTGCCCTATTAATAGCACGAGCAACATCATAAAATGCAACATGTTCTACAGGAGAAAAACTTCCAACGTTTTCTCCATCTATCTTTTCTATATTTGCTTTATAGTAGGATATGTTTTTAATTTCTCCACCCACTATTTCTTGACCAGTTGCTATAAAATCTCCTTTTGTAACTTGCAAAGCGTTGAGATGTTCCATTGCAGTTTCTGTATCATTCTCAGCAAGCCAACTTTTGAAGTCAGCATCATGTCCTTTTATGTCTTTCAAGAAACTTTTTGATTCATCTGAGTTACCTTGACGTAAAGCATCTAGGTAGTCTCTTAATAAACTAGGATCTTTTTCCTGTAAGTACATTATCAACGCATGACCAGTTTTATACACTAAACTGTTTTCTTCACCATTGGCTGAGTATTGTAAATTTAAAATTCCACCTAGATCCAAATTTGCGGCTTCAGTTTTATCAATGCTTGACCCTTGAGCATTGAACTTGTGATCTGAATGATGTTCAAAGTAATCTGCAATTCCCTCCATTAATACTGTAGGTAGAGATTTTCCTCCTGTAGCCAAGTAAGTTAAACCATGTGCAAATTCATGCTGAAGGTTATGAACGCCACCTTGCTGATAGACATACATCTCAGCAAAAACATCAGCTTCTCCTTTGTAGTAACATTTACCACCCTCATCTCCAAGGTAAGAACCAAAACGTTCGCTTCCGCCAAGATGAGTGTAATCAGCCTTATCATCAAACACATAAATTTTGAACGTTTGTTCTGAGCTACCAGGCTCCAACTTAAATGCATCTTTAAAATTAGTAGCTGTTTCTCTTATTTCACTTTCAATTTTAGCAACTTTACTTGCTCTTAAATCGTGAGAATAAACCTCTACTTTAATATTTAAATCTTTAACTTCTATAACATGCTTATCGTTAAAATATTCTTCTTTAGTTATATTTTTATTTACTTGTTGATTAATTGTCATAATTCTAACCTCTAATTTATTAGTCTTTACAATATCAAGCATAAAGCTACTTCCGCTAAGAAAGTGTAAATTCTCATATTGATATAATTTATATCTTAATAAAAAAGTATAGATAGTTAACTCAATATGAAAAATCGAGAATATAGCTAAAATTCCATGGCTGTTAATAAGTAGCGGAATTATAATTAAGAAATTTACTGAGTAGAAAAAAAGGTAAAAAAATCCTTTAGTAGCGAGTTTTATAATGTAAATTGGCGTTGTAATAATGTCCTAACAAGCGCGATTTGGCTGAATGTAGAAAAAATAAAAAAGACATGCAGCCGCTATAATTTTTATGTAATTTGCCAATAAATATCTGAGTTTTTTACTGAATTTTTGTTGTTGAACCCGCGCGGATCGATCGATTAGTAAATATTGCTGATAGTTTAATAAGTTTACCTGAAAGTTCAATCAATCAAGCATGTGGAAGT
>NZ_JBNRJY010000128.1:0-753 GCF_059414725.1 Wolbachia endosymbiont of Tuta absoluta | reverse complement strand
ACGAAGATGGTACAACAACTTGGTATGGAAAATTATCTCCTATTGTTTATAGATAGCCTAGTATCATCGCTTATCTTACCCATACATCAAGGTTTTGTACTTTACACTATGTTATGCTTTAGGTCAAACTACGATCGATCTGAAAACTGAATCGGTGGAGAGTGCCAGCGCGTCCACGGGTAGCTCCCAGGAGGAGGAGGAACCAAAGAAGGCATGGATGCGGGCACCAGCTGGTGAGTCACATCATACAACATTTAAAAAAAAACATTCTTACAGTTTTTTTTTTATTTTATAATGATGGGTTTGCTCTTGACTCTAGTGTAGGTCATAGCACAGAGACATAGTCTAAAATGGAGCGAGCTCACCCAGAAGAAGCCTGTTAAGGCACTGGCACTCCCACACACTGACGGAACGCAGCAAGCTACTTGGCGCCTTTTAAAGCTAGGTATTGGAGCCTCCTTTTAAGCACAACAATGTCTGTGCAAGGAGGATCCATTCTTCTGCAGGCATTATCATAAGAATTATCTATTAATACATTCTTAACATAAAAATAAGAATAAAAATAAAAGGACACAATAATAGTGTGTGTTATTTTGACAGCCATAACAGTTAATATCTGTTGAACGGCCGTTAACGCTCTGCCTACCCCGCAAGGGATTATAGGCGTGATATGTATATGTGTATGTATGTTTATTTTTATGTTAAAAATGTATTAATAGATCATTCTTATGATAACGCCTGCGGAAGAGTGGA
>NZ_JBNRJY010000127.1:0-338 GCF_059414725.1 Wolbachia endosymbiont of Tuta absoluta | reverse complement strand
CTTGGCACAGAGATTGCTAGCATACCGAGAACGGACATAGGCTACTTTTTATCACCATTCCAGGGTCTGGAGTACAGATGTAGACCACCAGGTGTACCACCAGGAGCCCAGCTAAACTATTAGAGATACAGCCATGGTTCTAAAACAAAAGTTGTTCATTATGATGGGCCGCTTCTTTTCACAAGGACATTGAGGATCGATCAATACCGTTCATTTATAGAACCAAAGTTTGAAGAGTATGAGAATGAGATTGAAATATTGAAAGAAAAGATTAAAGATATGGAAATTGAAAGAATAACGGGAGAAAGAGAAGAGCTAAACGGTAAAGAGCAACATCT
>NZ_JBNRJY010000126.1:0-525 GCF_059414725.1 Wolbachia endosymbiont of Tuta absoluta | reverse complement strand
CCCTCGAGTCCCTTCGACGCTTTTTACGACTCCCACGGGCAAGAAATGGGGTGATGCTATTCTAAGCCGGCATCACACGGCATTTATGACAACTTGCAGAATTTTTCAAGCGCGGGCAGGATTTGAACCTGCGATTATCGTCATTACTAGTGACGACGCCTCTTCCTATACCTAACACGAGAAATGTTTTATTAATTTGGTATTCAATGTTTCACCAATCCGATCCGTTCTTCCTAGAACACCTGCTAAATAATTGTAACAATTTCGCCATCTTGGAAACTCTTTTGTAAGCATTCGCCATTGACAACCAAATCGAGCCCTTAGGGCGTGATTGGGCTGGTTGTTTGAACAACCACACAAACTTCTCTGTGTAGGCCCTTGCTTCCCCACCAATTCAATTGTAGTTTTTCAAAGCCCCGGGACTAAAATCGGAGAGTCCAGTCAATACACGTATTGATGAGTTTACCAGATTTGTAATTAGTGTAAATTGGAATCTTTCTCAACTGCCTGAGACTGACATTAATC
>NZ_JBNRJY010000125.1:0-308 GCF_059414725.1 Wolbachia endosymbiont of Tuta absoluta | reverse complement strand
GATTAATGTCAGTCTCAGGCAGTTGAGAAAGATTCCAATTTACACTAATTACAAATCTGGTAAACTCATCAATACGTGTATTGACTGGACTCTCCGATTTTAGTCCCGGGGCTTTGAAAAACTACAATTGAATTGGTGGGGGAGCAAGGGCCTACACAGAGAAGTTCGTGTGGTTGTTCAAACAACCAGCCCAATCACGCCCTAAGGTCTCGATTTGGTTGTCAATGGCGAGAATGCTTACAAAAGAGTTTCCAAGATGGCGAAATTGTTACAATTACGTAGCAGTTGTTCTGGGAAGAACGGATCGA
>NZ_JBNRJY010000124.1:0-311 GCF_059414725.1 Wolbachia endosymbiont of Tuta absoluta | reverse complement strand
ACTATGCTTTTTTGCCGCAATTACAGCATTTAGTTTTTTTGAAACATATGCATTGTTCCTTACTTTCTTCAGCATTTCTTTTCCTCACTTTTTCATCCAATAATTTTGATCATAAGGAAAACGTCAAATTTTTCTTGACTACGATTATTTGCGCTACTTTCATCCGTAAATATTTTTGCGTAGCACATATTTATTCAAGTTATTCCACAAAATATCTTCCGTGTCCCTAAGATATAAACTAAATAGAACAAAAAACTGTTGATAGACACTTACCATTTTTTCCATTTCAAACCACACATCACAAAACAAAA
>NZ_JBNRJY010000123.1:0-370 GCF_059414725.1 Wolbachia endosymbiont of Tuta absoluta | reverse complement strand
GTTACAAGCAAGTTTTTTTATTTATCTATGATTATTGTTGAATTTTAAATATCTACCTACACACTTAGATAAAAACCTACTGCTGTTTAAGGTTGCATAAACTGTTCATTAGCTCCCATCCATATTATATCAAAGCACAGGCGGCGTAAAGTTCAGCAGTGGAATAACAGATCGATCATTTTACACTTGAAAGCATTCATAAGTGTAAAAAATGTGCTATCTCTCGCTCTTCAACTCCTGATTTCACATGTCGTAAAATTTTTAACTTTTGCTCAGTAGAAACATTTTCAACTAGATGTATGAGCTTGTTACCGTTAATTTTAGCCTCTGCAAGGGAACGAGCCTTCATGTCTTCATCAAAGTTACTTAC
>NZ_JBNRJY010000122.1:0-552 GCF_059414725.1 Wolbachia endosymbiont of Tuta absoluta | reverse complement strand
CACCTGAAAATTACGTGTATTGCAATTTTGGGTGATCGTGAACAAAAAAATTCAAGGAATTCAATTTTATCCTTTAAATCAAATTTTATTTTGAATTATAGTTGTTACGACAACCTATCGCTATGACGATATATAATTTTCTGAATGACCCTGGAATGACTCTCAAATGTTTGTCAAACGTGGCGTTAATGTTCGTTTTCGGCGGCCGTTTACGCTCTGTCTACCCCACAGGGAATATTTCATTCATTGGCCTCACACGTCTGTGACAGACGATTTAATCAGTGTCTGAGGCAAGACTATTCATGGCTGTATCACTGCCACTTCCCGTGTTGGTATCCGCGTGACGCGGGTGAAGTGTCCTCTCCACAGATACTGCGTTGCTTGGGACGCAATTATGGAAAACGCAGGGCCGCCCAGGACCTGCGCCACCCTCTCGGCCTTCCTGGCTGGATCCGCAGGAACGACTAGTCGATACGTGCGGAGCCAGGTCGGCTGCAGGAGTCTGCCGCGCGGTAGATCTCTGTCACACGCGCCTGACGGAGACGCCGTTCC
>NZ_JBNRJY010000121.1:0-2203 GCF_059414725.1 Wolbachia endosymbiont of Tuta absoluta | reverse complement strand
GTCCTCGAGCCCCTTAGGACTTCCACGGGAAAGAAATGGGGTGATGCTATTCTAAGCCGGCATCACACGGCGGTTAGGTTAAACATACATAAATATATCACGCCTTATCCCTTGCGGTGTAGGTAAAGCGTTAACTTATATTATGGACGTTGATATTTAATTAAAAATCAATTGCGCCTTAAATTCTTTGGACATTGTTAAACTCATGTCCAGCAGTGGACTGCGCTGTGGCTGTTGAAGTTGATGTGATGTGTAATTACGGTACCGTAAAAGGCCTTTACATGATATAATGCTATCTACACTATTATTATTAAAGAGGAAAGATTCGATTTTTTGTTTAAGTTTAACATGTAAAGAAAGTCCACTGATGTTTAAGTTTAACATGTAAAGAAAATATTTTATTAGTCAAATTAAAAAGTACAATGTCAAATATAAAATAGCAAAAAAAAGTGTTTTTTAATAGATTAGGCTCCGAAACTACTGGGGCGATTAAAATAAATCTTTTACCTTTAGAATCCTACATTATCCCTGGTGAACATAGGCTATATTAAAATGTCTTATTCCCGCGGGAAAACGGTTAGCAGGCCGCTGGTATTCATAATAACCGCATAACACTTGGTTGATCTAAATAACAAACCATTGCTAAGGCCTTATACTACCAACAAGAGTTTTAAATTATAGGAAATTCTGACACCAGTGCCCGTCAATCAAACTACAGGCTACAATTTTACAGGTGAAATTCGATGTTCATTGCGTAGTCGGTTTGGTTTTATGATACCAGGAATCTGAATCTGAATCTAAAATTTACCTGATCCTGACCATCAACATTGGCAGTCAAGTTCAGTCAGGCTGTGACAGTTTTTATGCCAGTCGCACCAAAAATACTTACATTTGAGTGTCTAACCTTACGTGAGCTCGACTGTACCTACCTACTTAATTATATTTAAACTCAAGATGATTTTACTTTCACTATTCATTAAAATGTATTTTCGTAACAATTCGTGTTTTAACATGGCATTCAATGAATATCATATTTTGAACTCTACATTGGCCTTCACAAGGTCGCATTGGCCATTTTCACGGTAAAAACAGTACAGTAAGTAAATCGGAAGTTTTGTAAGTAAATCTCTCAAGGCAATTGATTATGTCCTACTGAGCGAGTTCGTTGTTTTGAAATGATAATATAACTCAAGCTAAAATTGCGTCAAATCAGAAAAAGATGTCAATAGGATGATATAAATACGAAAGAATATTAAATTATACATGGTGTAAAAATTTGCTGAGAATATTTTAAGAGGTGAACCAGTTCGTGAAACTGAACAACTCTCCCCGAGGAACATAGGTTGAAATATGAAAAAAAGTTTCACGAACTGGTTCATCCCTTAAAATATTCTCAGCAATTTTTTACACCATGTATAATTTTTAGCCGTGTGATGCTGGCCTAGAATAGCATCACCCCATTTCTTACCTATGGGTGTCGTAAGAGGCGACTACGGGACTCGGGGGTTAGATGTGTGTTGCATTTTTAGGCGATGGGCTGACAACCTGTCACTATAGTAATACACAGTTATCTGATTGACCCTCAAACTTTTGTCTGACGTGTTGTATCTGTTTTATGGCCGTTAACGCTCTGCCTACCCGTAAGGGCTATAGGCGTGATTGATGATTTATGTATGTATAACTTATTTTTATGGAAATTCTATTTTTAGATTGGCTTATAATGTCACGATTCCAGAGCCGTAAAAGACAACATATTTAAAAAAAACACTAATGGGTGGTTACTAGGCCCGATGTCTCCAAGAGTTAAAAAAACGTTTTCTTATTGATATTTTCAGTTTATTTGTTTTTAATGTCTTTGACGTTTAACCTATGGGCTAATCATATTTTATGGGATAAGCCTATTGTAAATAATATGTTTATACCTAAGTTACAAGGTAAAAACTTTATTCGACACTTACCTGAATAAAATATATTCATTATGAGTATAGGAAAAAAATTAACGAACGTATAAACCATGAAACTTACCAAAATATACGGTAGCATGTTGAAAAAATTATAAATCTTGATCCAAAAAACACACACAAACTAAACACAAAAAAATTTCTTCCGAAGTTCCGAACGCGATCGAAACAGAGTTCGATATTTAAATTTGAAAAGAGAACGCGAGCGGTTGGCGCGAAAGTCCGCTGCAGAATGGTCAATT
>NZ_JBNRJY010000120.1:0-1405 GCF_059414725.1 Wolbachia endosymbiont of Tuta absoluta | reverse complement strand
TGGAGCGAGCTCACCCAGAAGAAGCCTGTTAAGGCACTGGCACTCCCACACACTGACGGAACGCAGCAAGCTACTTGGCGCCAGACTTCGGTGGGATGGTGGTCGCGAGCCAGGCGGCCCCTTACGGAGCCTTCCACCGGTAATTACAGACTTCATAAATAAATTTACCCGTGTCATGCCGGTTTAGAATAGCATCACGCCAATACAATCGGGTGACTAAGGGATAAATTTATTCAAGGAATCGGCAGCAGCATTCCCTGTAAAAAGCAATATCTGGCATATCGCACGCTAGTCTGCTTGCTATGGTATTAATTCCCCGAAATAGGGGGAGGCCCATGTCCAGCAGTGGACTGTTGTGGCTGTTATTGTAAATGAATTTGTAAATTGTACTGACATCATTAGCATTAATAACAATAGCCGCAACAGCTTAATGCACTGGGCATATTGGGGCGTATTCGCATACCTGGTTGTAGCCTGGGTTGGTATGTTCTACATACATACATACATAAATCACGCCTATATCCCTTACGGGGTAGGCAGAGCGTTAACGGCCGTAAAACGGATAATAACACCACGTCTGACAAAAGTTTGAGGGTCAATCAGATACCTGTGTATCACTATAGTGACAGGTTGTCAGCCCATCGCCTAAAATTGCAATACACACCCTCGAGTCCCTTAGTCGCCTCTTACGACACCCATGAGTAAGAAATGGGGTGATGCTATTCTCGGCCGGCATCACACGGTAAACTTAAACTTATACATCTCCTGCTGAATCCCATTTCTTATTTTAAAAAGTTCATCCTTTACTTTGCAACCCTCTGGTTTCAGTTCAAACCACAAGATAATTATTAGACATTATAAATTGTAGTAATATAAAAATTTTATACTTTCCAGAGGCAATCAGTTAATATCAGCCAGTGAAGATGGCACAGTGGTTTTATGGGACACAAGAACTGGGAAGTCTCACAACAAAATAGAGCCACATACAAACAGCAAATTGAGCCGACCAGATATTGGCAAGTGGGTTGGCTCTGCTTCCCTGGGAGAGGACTGGATTGTAAGTATGAAATGATTGCCAAGTTTATGCATTCTGAGAATAATAAAAAATACCCTAAAGTAAGGTTCTTGAGGTTTCCACCTGACACTAAGGTATGTGTATGTAACTGACAGCTCGTGACTGTCAATTACATACAAAGTTTGTTTACATTATAAGTCACTCTTAAATAAACTGACCGTATGTTGATACACAGTTTTCTAAATGATCGATCAACAGCCAGACGTAGAAAAGTTTTTTTCCTACCAGATAGGTGCTGGTATTAATCTTCCACTTTCTGAGAGAACGAATGTTTTCGCTGGCTATAAACTTCACAAGTTCAGTAATTTTTCTCATGGGTTTGAACTTGGA
>NZ_JBNRJY010000119.1:0-352 GCF_059414725.1 Wolbachia endosymbiont of Tuta absoluta | reverse complement strand
GACCACAATAACCGCACTGTGTTTGATGCAATGCGTGAAGTATTCGTGTAGTCTTGTAGGCGCTAATATGTGTTACATGCCGACTGCCACGCTGAGGGCTTCTCTTTTTCATCTCAAGTCCTCGTCATCATTTCTCCCTAAGTTGCGCCGTTCCAGGCCAAATTGTGTGTTTGGTTTCTCTCTAAACTCGACTAATTAAAGGTACTGTCTCTTTTATCACTGAAAGACGACAAAATTAGAAATTACTATACTCTCAGGAAATGAGACATCGTAGCCTTTTCTCGTTTGTAATTTTTTTTTTAAATTCGATTTTTTTTTTATACCTACATGTTAAAAAATCGCAAAATTGGCC
>NZ_JBNRJY010000118.1:0-652 GCF_059414725.1 Wolbachia endosymbiont of Tuta absoluta | reverse complement strand
CCCCTTATCATCGCGAACCGTCCAAGCTCGCCCTCCACCAACTCCATTTTGGTGAGCAAGGTAGCGTCATTTCCCTCATGAGAGATCGATCAGCCACACTGGGACTGAGACACGGCCCAGACTCCTACGGGAGGCAGCAGTGGGGAATATTGGACAATGGGGGGAACCCTGATCGATCGCCGCTGCACGTAGCGTATGGAAATCACTGGTGACAATTGCAATTTTTGAATTTAAAGACAAATCATGCTGCTGCAAAATAGCTTGGCTGTTCTTGAGGTTTAAATCTGTACTGGTACTTTTATTTTCTTGAAGAATTCTATGGGGTTGAATCTTATAATTTTCCTCTAAGTAGTTGGACATAATTTCAGCCTCAGTTTTAATCTCACCAAAATCTTTCCCACCACTTACAATAATCGATGTTTGTGGTTGTTGTTGTGCAATATTCCCTGCGCGATCGATCGCTCCCAAGCGCTACAAATCTGTTATTTTATTAACCATTATGTTACATTAGTTGTTTTTAAGAGTTTCAAGTTTGTTTTTGTCTTCAACAACGAGTTGATCGATCTTCAATGACGAAATGTTACAAACGAGCACACTCACAGAAAGCCTGCCGTAGTGGAATGTTAGGCAGGTGGTAGTGCGTCTACCAGCG
>NZ_JBNRJY010000117.1:0-790 GCF_059414725.1 Wolbachia endosymbiont of Tuta absoluta | reverse complement strand
CGATGTGGCGCAGTGGTAGTGCGACTGCCTGCGACGCAAAGGTTCCGGGTTCGATTCTCGGTGGGCCACTCACAAAGTTGATATTTATCACTTTGTGAATTTGTTCCCAGTCTGGTTAGGACATTGCAGGCTGAACCACCTGATTGTCCGAAAAGAAAGTTGGTTCCGTGCTTCGGAGGGCACGTTAAGCCGTCGTTCCCGGTTGCTGTCTATGATTACTAGATGGCGGTCGTTACACAACCATGTCAGAGGCCTACTACTAGTAGTAGGCGGTTGAAAAACTCTGACACCAGGGTTAATCGGGTCGTTGTATGACTCGGTGTCCTACACGAAAAGAAGAAGAAGAAGAAGACTTATAGGGTGCATTCAGAACATTAAACTTAACAACTTTCCTATTGAAACATATGTCAGGAAACGACGAAAAATACAAAATCACAATCTGCATTTACTAGAAGTAATTTTTTTACGTTTTCTGAAGTATTTTTGTAAGGGAATTTGTTCAATTTCATGGTTTGAATGCACCCCATCAGTATTTGGAGGGCTGTCCCTTACACCCGTATAAGTCAATGTAGACTGCACTATTCAGCCAAATTAAATAAGCATGCAACAGCCATTAAATTACGGACTTGCCACGGACTACTATACGTGGCCTTTTCGATGGCGACTGTATGTTATTACTATTACTACCATCTTTCTACTTCCTACAGGTTGTCGATCGATCTTATTCTTCTGTTCATTACTTGCATTTTCCATTAAAGCTTGCGCTCTTTCCTTTATACCAAACAAATAT
>NZ_JBNRJY010000116.1:0-1785 GCF_059414725.1 Wolbachia endosymbiont of Tuta absoluta | reverse complement strand
TGATGAAAGTTACGATAATACATCTGTACAATACAAACGTAAAGTGATTGCTAATTATTCCGATTCTCTCGTTACTTACTACTTGATTACCTGTTTTGACCGTGCAAAACTAGAAGTTACTGTCAGTGAAATTGCAAGATCGATCCCTCATAGCGTGAAGAGCTAATTCATGAACACTAACATTGTTACTTTCGCCTTTGAGGGTTGACTGATACGTGGAGTCGTTGTTAAAACTTACAATTGATGACGATTCCATTCTTGCATAATCTTGAAAATATGATACTGTTGTAAAATCTTGATAATTTCACAAGAAATTCAATAAAATTTTTAGAGTTCAACAAAAAACTGCACAGCTGAAACTGAATGAATGGATTGCTGACGTGACGTTTGGTGCACGGGTGGTTTTAAAAAGGATGAAATCGGAAATTATTTTTTCCGTTTCTCATCACAAGATGGCAGCACATTGAGTTGTGCAGGTATCCAAAGCTGTAAATAAAAAAATAATAATCAGGTTTTGATTGGTTGTTCCCACGGGTTGTTCTGTTCCTAATAGTCATTCGTCTGAACATGCACCTTCCAGACCTGTCAAACAATGACATTTCTCATTCAACTCATTAATTTAATTCGTTCATCAAACATTGAAGCTGTGTCTGTGGCGATAATTGTTTTGTGTAAATGTTAATTTCCTGTTGCTTAAATTCGTATTGAAATAGGTAGTAAGCGAATCTTTGCGTATTAATGCTTATAACTGTATAGTCAAAGTGCTACATTAGTTCTTCGCCTATTAGTAATAAGTGTACTTTTAGTGTAAGAACAAAGTGTAAAATTCTTGAGTCAGCTCGAAGCTTACAGTGAATCATTTAACTACCACAGCGATTGGCGAGGCTGAAGATCTGTAGCAGTATCTTGTGAGTATTATTATAGTCTTGAGTATTAACTATAAAGACTTCACATGCTCAGTACATTTGCAAACTTAGCAAAGTAAACTTAGTATTGGCCAGGTATTGGTGTCAAATGATGTCAATGCCACCTTTGTATCCTACTTTTTAATTCATTGTTTAGTTCTGTAAATAAGCGATTGATAATTACATTTCTGGTTGGTGAAGTGCAGTGCCTGTAGTAAACAAACTTGCTATATACTTGTTTTTGTTCAGTACTTTACCCTTAACAACATGTGTAATTGAATTTATTTCCTCCAAAACAGTGTATGGAAGCACGGTGTATAAATGATTTTGACTTAGAAAGAAAGAAATTACTTACATTGCAGTCAAATTCAACTACTAAACTAATATACAGATTAAAAAGGTCTCCACTGAGCATAAGTACTGTTCACCAGTGGTCTATTCCCATTGCAGTTTGTAGGTCAGGGTAAGTTCTCAGCTTAAATAGCATACACTTTTTTTTGTTTCAAGCACACTATTATTATTATTATTATTTGAGAATTAGGGGTTAGTCCTGAGAGACCAACAGCTACTGCGACCTTTGCAGATCTATTGTAGCTAGCCCTTTCTTTTTAAATTACGTCATCCAGTCGGGCCGACTTAAGGAAGGCCACGACTTGTTTGGGGTTAAGAGACTGGACCTCTTTCGGGGACAACAAGGGGCCACCTGTAGTCCAGAAGCACACTATAGTCTTCATTTACAGATTTATTGAGCTACTGCAGGCTAAATCTCTGAGAACAAACTAAACAAATTGAAATTAAGACTTGACCAAAGTTGTCTTGTTCTTAGCGTGTCAATGGCAGACACTAACACCGTCGCTGCCCAGAATTTGTTATTGTCTAT
>NZ_JBNRJY010000115.1:0-529 GCF_059414725.1 Wolbachia endosymbiont of Tuta absoluta | reverse complement strand
TTCTTTATTACAACAATTGCAAGAACTGATTCAACACTACCATGTACTACATTATTAGCTGAAGAAGAATGGAAAGTTTGCGTACTGTCTAAAAATATAACGCGTAAGACAAGATTATCTATATGTTACATTGACAGCCGCATAAGTCCGCTGTTGGATATGGGATCGATCTAGGTTTAATTTTCCAAAAACATGATTTACCCTAAAGCTTTACCAAAAAAAAAAAAACGAGTAATGCTCGGTCAACCAGGTTCTTACCATTTAACAACCTAAATAAACTTTTAATAGCCTTATTTGAATTTCGAGAAAATAGTGAAACTTAATAGCGGCTAAGTATGCTGTAATGCTCGAGTCGCACGGCAAAATGCCGTAAGTGCACTTGAGCACGTTTAGAGTTATGGTAATTACGCAATTTTGTCACGTTCAATGTCAAGAATTATTATAATTTTGTATAATTAGAACGGCCCTTAAACTGAAAATTGGGCCCTTATTATCCTAAAATAATTACCTACCTACTGTAAAATTACAA
>NZ_JBNRJY010000114.1:0-400 GCF_059414725.1 Wolbachia endosymbiont of Tuta absoluta | reverse complement strand
CCCGTAATTTTTGATTGAATAGAACTGCATATTTAAATTGTGATCGATCCATGTGAAAGCAATATCTTGTACTGCGGTTGCCAATCCGCCTGTCAAGTGTGGTGAGTATGGTAATACGCCCCGATAAGGGGAGGCCCATGTCCAGCAGTGGACTGTTAATGTATGTATACCATACCTGTATCTTTATTACCATAAAATTTCACATTCATTCATATTACGTTCTCGTATTGAATTTGATCTTGTATAGGGCCTTGCAATCGCCACTGTCATACGAGTACTGAATAAGCCTATCCTGGTCTCTAATTTATAAACCGTCTAAACAACTTTATTAATGATCGACAGGCCGACGAACACTTGTTTTTCCAATACCAAGAAAAAGTTTTACGTGCATCTATTACCC
>NZ_JBNRJY010000113.1:0-924 GCF_059414725.1 Wolbachia endosymbiont of Tuta absoluta | reverse complement strand
GAGAAGGAACTGCTACTCAAGTGTTATTTGCTTAACAAATTTACTGAAATAGGCATGGCTAAGTTTGATATAGCTTCATGAATTTATTATACATTACCCACTATCCGAAGAGCTGTGCAACAAAGCCATTCCAGCGTCACGCGCTGGAATGACATTAAATGATTTTTCTTTGAATTTGAGTTATGCAAGTAGCCCCTTTGTTGTCATGCAAGTAGCCCCTTCGATGTCACCCGAGTAGCCCTCTTCCTGTCATCCCAGTACTGGGATCCAGCCTTTCTTACCAACAAAAAACTTGGCACAACTTGCGTGCTCAAAAAATTCCTAGATTCCAGTACTGGAATGACACCCTTTTAGAAGTTCCTTCTGGATAAAAACTATTGTCAAGCACTGGAATGACATGATTCGACTTGCATGACCAGACTGTGTAGTAATTCTCTTTATTCCTCGATTTGCCACTTACTTCCTCGAGAAGATACATCACTCAATGAAGAGCTTACTGATGAACTTCTAGATAAGCTTCCAGATGATAGCCTTATATCCTTGTTTTTAGTTTTCCCGTTACTATATTTCTTATCTGGCTCATCTTTTATGTTATGCTCCTTCTTGAAATTTTTACAGAAAGTGCGAAGATATTTTATTTCGCCTTCCTTTTCTGTAGTTTCGCTTATTTTATCGATTAAGCAAATCAGATTTGCCATTGAGAATCCCTTACTAGCCTGTACAAGAATTTTCATATCGCTATCTTTTAACTTTTTGATGAGCCGTTCTTGTAATATTTTTTGACGTGTATCGTCTTTATCCAGCCCAGGAACCTCAATACACTCCAAACGACCACCCCTAATAAGCGCAGGATCGATCCTTGGCCCTCACTTTCTGTCCCTCAATCCTCTTGGGCACCAGGTTCTCAGGAGATAAGAGCATGGG
>NZ_JBNRJY010000112.1:0-397 GCF_059414725.1 Wolbachia endosymbiont of Tuta absoluta | reverse complement strand
ACTGAAAGAATTTACCAAAAATCTAAAAAACTTTGTTTAAAGGCATATAACAAGCCACATGCCGTGTGATGCCGGCTTAGAATAGCATCACCCCATTTCTTCCCGTGGGAGTCGTAAGAGGCGACTAAGGGACTCGAGGGTTTCATTTGTATTAAAATTTTAGGCGAAAAGCTTACAACTTTTCAGTAAAGTGATACACGATTTTTTTGCAACGGCCCTCCTATATTATTTGTCAGACGTGGCGATAGCAACCGCATTGTACAGCCGTTAACTCTCTGCCTACCCCGCAATGGATAAAGGCGTGATATGTGTAATTTATGCAATAATCTCATAAATAATGGATCGATCTATATCAAGAGAAAATAAGCTTCTCCTGTGAGTCATAATCTGTGATATT
>NZ_JBNRJY010000111.1:0-326 GCF_059414725.1 Wolbachia endosymbiont of Tuta absoluta | reverse complement strand
ATTCAGAGAACTTGACACGACCTGACTAATGCCCTTTACTTAGCAAATAGTAAAATCATTTTAACATGTAACTAACTAAACTAATGAATAACGAGATATGAGTTAGACGTTTGTGGGAACGTCCGGCATAAACAAACAGATCGATCTTTTTAACTAAGATTTCGTTACCAGAAGTATACACTATTGGCTCATCTCCTTCTACTATTTCCCCAGATAAAACTAACTTAGCTAGATTATTTTGAATGCATTCTTGTATTACCCTTTTCAGAGGCCGCGCTCCATATTCAGGGTCATATCCAGTTTGTGCTATTAGTTCTTTAGCTTCT
>NZ_JBNRJY010000110.1:0-654 GCF_059414725.1 Wolbachia endosymbiont of Tuta absoluta | reverse complement strand
TGCCGTGTGATTAACCTGGCCAGCCCCATGGCAGTGCCTATATATTTTATTTTTATCCCGCCCGAGCCGGTTTTCTTTAGGTCATATAACTAAATTGTAATAAAAAAAAGAAAATTGTTTGATACAAATTTCTTTTTTTAGACTGACGGTTCATGACGTCAATAAGTGATAATACTATCCTTTATTGAATAAAGAATTTCAATTTCAATTAACGGTAAAATATTTTTTTAAATCGGTCCAGTAGTTTTGGAGCCTATTCAATTCAAACAAACAATAAATAAAATACATACATACATACATAAATCACGCCTATATCCCTCACGGGGTAGGCAGAGCGTTAGCGTCCGTTCCACGGATATTAACACCACGTCTGACAAAAGCTTGAGGGTCAATCAGATAACTGTGTATCACTATAGTGACAGGTTGTCAGCCCATCGCCTTAAAATGCAATACACACTCTCGAGTCCCTTAGACGCTTCTTACGACTCCCACGGGCAAGAAATGGGGTGATGCTATTCAAGCCGGCATCACACGGCACATACTTATATAATCTACACTAATATTAGAAACAGGATTTTATTTAGTGTTTGTTTGAATTGAATAGGCTCCGAAACTACTGGACCGATTTAAAAAATTCTTATTCGAAGAGTAGGG
>NZ_JBNRJY010000109.1:0-772 GCF_059414725.1 Wolbachia endosymbiont of Tuta absoluta | reverse complement strand
ATTTTGAAGAAACTATGAAGTTAGTAGAAAAAGTAAAGTACGCTCAGGCTTATAGTTTTAAATATAGCCCAAGGCCAGGAACGCCAGGGGCGGAAAGAAAAGATCGATCCTCAGAGTTGAGAGCGATTATAATATACAAGCCTTAACATTAGTTTGTAGGGTATACTTGCAGGATCCTGCAAATATCGAGATCGGAAAAAACCTGCGGGATTGGATACCCTACTTCTACCTATGTTTATTGGGAAAAGTTGTTCACTTTTACGAGTACAATTCACCCTTAGAACGAAAAACTCTTGACATCAGGGTTCATAGGGTCGTTGGACGACCACACGAAAAAAGAAGAAGAAGACCATTAGAATATTTGCATCGAATTCAATAGGATGTAATACAGTGAAACCTGTTTAACTGAGATCTCATGGTGCATACGATCTTTTCTCACTTTTAGAGGTCTATCACTTACCAAGTCTCCCAGTTACAGGTTTAAAATGAGAATAATCTCATTTATAGAGGTTCTAACTTACAGAGGTCAAAATATGAATAATTGTCTCAATTACAGAGGCAATTAAGCTTTTTGTATCAGTTATGAAGTAAATATAAGGAAAATGGTCAAAAGTAAATATCAGATAATGAGGTTATTAATTCTCAGTTATAGAGGTAATTCGATGCAAAAGTGGCGGGACCTGGTGGAGAGTAAAAGTTATCGGGGTTTCCCAGTTATTCAGGTCCCAGTTAACCAGGTTTCACTGTATATGTATGTATGAATTTCAAAAGT
>NZ_JBNRJY010000108.1:0-1352 GCF_059414725.1 Wolbachia endosymbiont of Tuta absoluta | reverse complement strand
TGTTATGACACTCATAGAATAACCAGCAATGTTTGTTGAATCGTGCACAGTTCAGTCGGGAGTGGAGACCCTGTGTGTGACGTGTGTAATACTGAGTTGACAAATAATAGCTTATTGAAAAGCAGAGAGAAAACACAGTCTGTCTGTGCACGGTTCGACATACATTACCTTTTGCTCAGAATAACCAGCTATGTACCTGACCGTGGCCAACCGTGGCAGACCTTCGAGCAACACGGTCTTCCGTCTCGTTCCGACCCGGACGGAAGGCCGTCGTTGCTCGAAGTGGCAGACTAATAAAAAAAACATAAACCGGTAACTGAACAGTATTGCTGATTACCGTTGGGCACCTCTATTTTTGACAAGTGAAAAACCACAGATTATGTACCTGAAAAAATCTTGTCTGACTGACGCTCGCTCGCTTCGCTTTGCAGAATTTTGAATTATTTCAGATTATCTTCGAGCAACACGGTCTTCCGTCTCGTTCCGACCCGGACGGAAGGCCGTCTTTGCTCGAAGCAGATTCTGAACAAATTTTCCCAATGATATAGGTCAAAGTATGAGAAAAGATACGTCCTATAAAAATGACTCAGTCAGCTGACACTATTTCTGTACAATGCAGACATATTTTTCGACCTATGTTTCTTGGGAAAAGTTGTTTAGTTTTACGGGCTGGATTTATACCTTAAAAGAAACGCAGTAATTTTCCTAACACCAGTATAAGGCACTATTAAATTTAGCGCAAATAATTTTAGGGTTAGTTCTTCTCGTGAGATTGAACAAATTTTCTCAAAATCTGACCTCCTTAACAAAATTTTAAAAAAATGTGTCACTTTCATTATGTTTATTAATAATAGTTGTTCAGTTTGACAAGTAGATCTCACCGCAATTAATTGCACTGAATTTAATAGGACCTTGTATACGACCAGAACCATTTTATTGATGGAAATAATGGCGGAGTTGATTCCTGGTATTAACATTATCAGCGAGCCATGAGATTAATCAAATCCAATTTATTTGTAATGTAACGTTCTTCAAATTAGACATTGACGTCCATTAGTGTTTTTCAGTTTAAGAGGATAAAAAACTATTTCTCCAGAATCATAACTCAAGATGGCGGCTAATAATAGCATCGCCCCATTTATTTCCCGAGGGTGTCGTAAGGGACGACTAACGATCGATCATCGGCTTATCAAACATGAGCTATAGCCCAGTACGGCTAGCCTTTCATGTTTTTAAAATATTAAACGAAATAATCAAAAGGCTGACATTTTTAAAGAATGTAGGGCTAAATTACCTTACACTTGACCGTGAATCTAGCACTCTCTCTGGTGGTGAAAGCCAGAGGATCGATC
>NZ_JBNRJY010000107.1:0-2042 GCF_059414725.1 Wolbachia endosymbiont of Tuta absoluta | reverse complement strand
CTTTCTGGATGTGGTTCATTTAAGATATTATATCCAACAATAGCAGGATGATCGATCTCTGTAATTATTTTATGTTATGACACAATACAAGCTTCTTCTTCTTTCGTGTAGGGCATTGAGTCGACGAATGACCCGATGAACCCTGGTGTCACACTTACATTATGTATGAATATGACTATGACATGATACAAGTCTTTAAATATTACTTGTTTTTTTTTGTTTCAATTTCATATGATGAATAGGCATGTATGTGCCTTATACTTTTTATTTTTAACTATAACCAACTATTCTACTGGGTGTTCCTCTTTAAGTGATCGATCAGATTTCATAGCCCCGGGGCTAAAAATTGAAGAGTCCAGAACTAAAAAAAGAAGCAGTAGTGTTGTAAAGATGATTCGCCAGGGTAGACGATTTTAATGTATTTTATTTCGTACTTCGGCGTTTTACGAGAATTTATTAACGACTTGCTTTGTAAAACTACTTGACTTGTTTTATACGTTTTTTATAGTCTTTAATTGTAGTTACCAACAATATTTCTTAGGAAGTACTTATATTTCCGTTAATCATCTTCCTAATTGGCTATTAGGAATGTCACTTGCCCGATTAATTCAGCTGGAGTAATTTCCTTCTCCGCTTGATATATTTTCGTTGGCACTAAATATACATAAGTACTAGAGCTGCACCAACTATAATTTTGGGTGACTAGCCGACTACCGATTAATTGGCTCAAAATCAGCCCACTAGTCGCCGACTACAAAAATGGCCGACTAGTCGACTGAGCCGATCGATCATAGGTAAGAAATGTTTTGTAGTGATTTTGTAAAAGTTGTTCATTATTGCTTACCTCGGTCCCATCAAGGCAACCAGAGTCCCAGGTTTTGCGATGCCATTAACTGAAACAATATCATCACCATCATCGACCCATAGCGAAATCCAAAGACGAACTGATGATAATGGACAACATTCCTCAAGAATAGGTCGAAATAATATGACAAAAAAATTATAAGTTTCCAAAGTAACTCAAATCAGCTTAAGCGCAGTTGTATAGGAGTTCCAAATTGTTTTTTTACTTCGAACTATGTTCCTTGGGGAAAGTTGTTCCTTATCACCGTCTTGAGTTTTAGCTATCGGTCACTAGTAAAATTTCACGCTACATAGGTAATATAGGTATGGTTCTCACTCATCATAAAATGAGTATACGTAATTACAATACGTATTCTGTTATTGTCTAAACGTAAAATGACAAGCTCGCTCCGCTCGCTGTAGGAACCGCTTCGTCCTTTCTCCTCGCTTCCAGCGCAGTGCAGTACATTCGTGGATTTAAGACACGAGTGATACTCAAAAATTATAAGCACTTACCATTATTGACTAATCGTTTCAGCTTCCCATCTTTGAGCGTGATGTGTACGGAGACATCCCGCCACACCAGCGTGCAGGGCCTGGGCAGCGGGGTGGACCCCAGGAACTCCTCCACCTCAGGGAACAGGGCGTCATACTTGGACCGGGTGAGACTGGCGTCTACGTAGATTTTGTCAGTCGGTGCTAGTTCCTGTGATAACATAATTTAGTTAGAAACCATGTTTTGTTTTATTACAGGAAATTTATTCTCGGAGAGGCGGCTAGTACAGTAGCGTATTTAGAAATTTACGCCCAAGGGAAAATTTGATTACCGTTGCGAGTTGGTGCTCTTATTTAAATCATAACGTTGTTACTCGCTAAAATAAGAAAAAAGGGTGCTACACTGCGCTACTCAAAGACAACACGTACCTATTACATTGCGAGCAGAGCGAGCTCGTTATTTTACATTATAATGAAAACAAAATCACGTATTACATTACGGCCGAAACGACCTCGTCGTTTCACGTTAAAACAGTTCCTGAGCGAGCGAAGCAAGTTTGTTGTTTCACAATATAATGGAAGCACAAGACGTACGTATTGCGACGTTACTTCTGAACCTAAATAATTTGCATTGCACAAAAGGTATTCGTTTCACCTTCGTGACGGTAATAAAACGGTAAAATAATTTATTTATTAATCAGAAC
>NZ_JBNRJY010000106.1:0-2933 GCF_059414725.1 Wolbachia endosymbiont of Tuta absoluta | reverse complement strand
AATTGCCACGTGTCGTTTTTTTAAAAACTTCTGACTCAAGTAAGTCATCTTTTTTACACATATTTTGCTTAATCAAACGCTGATATTTTTGTTCATCAAATTTTTTTGTTAAATCTTGTGTAGACTTAATATCTTTCATATCAGATTCAATCCACAATCCATCGCTAATCAGCATAATTCGAGAAACAACAAAGTCACGTTCTGATTGATCGATCTATCCATGAGCAGGTTGAAGGTTGGGTAACACTAACTGGAGGACCGAACCCACTGTCGTTGAAAAGCCAGGGGATGACTTGTGGATAGGGGTGAAAGGCTAATCAAACTCGGTGATAGCTGGTTCTCCCCGAAAGCTATTTAGGTAGCGCCTCGGACGAATACCATAGGGGGTAGAGCACTGTTTCGGCTAGGGGGTCATCCCGACTTACCAAACCGATGCAAACTCCGAATACCTATGAGTACTATCCGGGAGACAGACTGCGGGTGCTAACGTCCGTAGTCAAGAGGAAAACAATCCAGACCGCCAGCTAAGGCCCCAAAATTATAGTTAAGTGGGAAACGATGTGGGAAGGCATAGACAGCTAGGAGGTTGGCTTAGAAGCAGCCACCCTTTAAAGAAAGCGTAATAGCTCACTAGTCGAGTCGGCCTGCGCGGAAGATGTAACGGGGCTAAAACTATATGCCGAAGCTGCGGATGTATACATTGTATACGTGGTAGGGGAGCGTTCTGTAAGCCGATGAAGGTGTGTTGAGAAGCATGCTGGAGGTATCAGAAGTGCGAATGCTGACGTGAGTAACGACAAAACGGGTGAAAAACCCGTTCGCTGAAAGACCAAGGGTTCCAGTCCAACGTTAATCGGGGCTGGGTGAGTCGACCCCTAAGGCGAGGCCGAGAGGCGTAGTCGATGGGAAATTGGTTAATATTCCAATACTTCTGTGTAATGCGATGAGAGGACGGAGAAAGTTAAGTCAGCCTGGCGTTGGTTGTCCAGGTGAAAGGAAGTAGGCATGCATCTTAGGCAAATCCGGGGTGCTCTATGCTGAGAACTGATAGCAAGCGAGTTTACTCGTGAAGTGGCTGATACTATGCTTCCAGGAAAAGTCTCTAAGCTTCAGTTACACAGGAATCGTACCCGAAACCGACACAGGTGGTCAGGTCGAGTAGACCAAAGCGCTTGAGAGAACTCTGCTGAAGGAACTAGGCAAAATGGTACCGTAACTTCGGGAGAAGGTACGCTGCTGACGGTGATAGGACTTGCTCCTTGAGCTATTGGCAGCCACAGAAACCAGGCCCCTGCAACTGTTTATTAAAAACATAGCACTCTGCAAACACGAAAGTGGACGTATAGGGTGTGATGCCTGCCCGGTGCTGGAAGGTTAATTGATGGGGTTAGCGTAAGCGAAGCTCTTGATCGAAGCCCCAGTAAACGGCGGCCGTAACTATAACGGTCCTAAGGTAGCGAAATTCCTTGTCGGGTAAGTTCCGACCTGCACGAATGGCATAATGATGGGGGCGCTGTCTCCAGCAGAGGCTCAGTGAAATCGAAATCGCCGTGAAGATGCGGTGTACCCGCGGCTAGACGGAAAGACCCCGTGAACCTTTACTGCAGCTTGACATTGAACTTTGACCTTACTTGTGTAGGATAGGTGGGAGGCTTAGAAGTAGCGACGCCAGTTGCTATGGAGCCATCCTTGAAATACCACCCTGGTAATATTGAGGTTCTAACTCTGTCCCGTTATCCGGGACGAGGACCATGTCTGGTGGGTAGTTTGACTGGGGCGGTCTCCTCCTAAAGAGTAACGGAGGAGTACGAAGGTGCGCTCAGCGTGGTCGGAAATCACGCGTAGAGTATAAAGGCAAAAGCGCGCTTAACTGCGAGACCCACAAGTCGAGCAGGTACGAAAGTAGGTCTTAGTGATCGATCATTTCAACAGACTACGGAAGGAACCCTATTTATGGGCGTCAGTAAATGAAGCAGATAAATCTTAATTTAAATGTAATTTTTTGTCTTCTAAATGAATTTTGATTGCATTTTGATGTATATTATTTGAATTTTTCCCCATATAACATGAATAATCAATAATCATACGGATGCCTAGACATTATTTCTTTATAAATAATTCTGTACCTACCTAACTATGACTGATTTAAAAACTTTACGTAGTAGCACTACGTAAAGTTTTACATGGTTTACATGTCTAAAAAACATAAACATTGAATAGCTATATCATATAACATTAAAAAAGACAACCTTTCAATGTAACAAATAGTTCAATTATTAGCACGTTTACCCTACGCCTATACTGTCTTACGCGGGAGCCTGACACGCTGCGTTTGCTACTTGCCCGTGCGGGGGGTACACCCCGCGCCTGCTCCGCCCGCGCGGCTGCTTCACCCCCTTGAAAACACGGCAACCTCGGCCAGATTTCGCCTTAAAGGACCGAAACTCGTTAACCACTGAACAAATTCGAATGGGAATTGTATCAGAATAATCCTTACCTTATCCCGAGTGTCATAGGCTAGGCTTTATCTCAGAAATCAGTCGCGTTTTTAAATTTTTAAATTTATTATTCTTCCACTCATTTTAAGTATTAGACTGGGTCTATCGCGATAGTATTTAGGTAAATATTAGTAATTTACCTGTGTCCCGTCCCGACCCGGTCTAATACTTAAAATGAGTGAAAGTGATCGCGAGTGCTTGAAAAGTTTTATTATTCTTGTTATATCTTGTATAAAATGTATAGCTACCTGGTACATAACTTCATTATAAATTTTTGTTAAGCTTCGTAAGCTACAATCAATCTATCATTTATTGCCATAAGAAAGTTATTTTGACAGTTCTGAATAAAGAATCTTTAGATAAATAAGAAAGCGTAAGTGAATTTGCTTGAATACATTGTTAAATTGACAAAGAAATTATTCCATTTAATCTTGA
>NZ_JBNRJY010000105.1:0-587 GCF_059414725.1 Wolbachia endosymbiont of Tuta absoluta | reverse complement strand
AAAGCTAAGTTACAGTAAGAAAACCATCAATTACATTATTACGTTATTTAATGAGTAGTTTTTAATTTAATATAGTTAATTTTTCCGATTTCTTGTTACTCCAACAAAAACGCGCGGCGGCGGCAGTGCGGTTCGCTGTGAGCCTGTGACACAAGCGGCACGAGGCTGTATGTAGTAGTCGTGTACGAATAGGTCGGTCGGGCGTGTGTATGTGTGGGTGCGAAAACCGGGCGTTAGTATGAAGTAACACTACTGCTCCTAGGTATATTGTGGTTTAGTCAGCAACGTGGTAACGTGTTTAAATACTACTAGTGTGCTTGGTCCTTATTTTACCATTGTTACAATAGCTTGCTTTAGCACTATAGCTATAGTTAGTATTCGAGAGTAGTGACCTTAAGTTTGCGAACAGTCTTAAGCAAATTGATCGATCCGGACAATTTTATTCCTGCTAACCCATTAGTTACTCCTATTCATATTCAACCAGAATGATATTTTTTATTCGCTTATGCTATTCTCAAACAGCTCAACAGGTCACTGCCAATAATAGCCGAAGAATATCGGCATTGCGGAGTTGATACAAAAATCGT
>NZ_JBNRJY010000104.1:0-464 GCF_059414725.1 Wolbachia endosymbiont of Tuta absoluta | reverse complement strand
GCTGGCCTAGAGTGATTCCTGTGCAGGAGGGCCTCGCCGGTGCGTCGTGCTGGAGGGCCTCGAGGGAGCGTTGGTCTGGAGGGCCACGAGGGATCGATCGAAATGTAGAAACAACAACTCAGTTTTTAAGTAGTATCAACGATCGATCCCTCGTGGCCCTCCAGCCCAGCGCTCCCTCGTGGCCCTCCAGCCCGGCGCTCCGGCGAGGTCCTCCTGCACGGCGATCCCTCGGGGCCCTCCAGCCCGGCGCTCCCGCGAGACCCTACTGCACGGCGATCCCTCGTGGCCCTCCAGTCCGGCGCTCCCGCGAGGTCCTCCTGCCCGAAAATCCCTCGTGGCCCTCCAGCCCGGTGCTCCCGCGAGGTTCTCCAGCCTGGCGATCGATCCGTTTACTCGGCACCCAAGACAATGTTACCTGAATCGTACAAGTAATACGGAATAAGTTTACTTCATATACGAAATAT
>NZ_JBNRJY010000103.1:0-1170 GCF_059414725.1 Wolbachia endosymbiont of Tuta absoluta | reverse complement strand
AAAATTTCCGAAACAACGCCAGAACCAACAGTTCTACCACCTTCTCTTATCGCAAAACGTAATCCTTTATCCATTGCTATTGGTACTTGCAACTCCACTTCTATACTTACATTGTCCCCTGGCATTACCATCTCCTTTCCATCTAGCAATTTTATGCTCCCAGTTACATCCGTTGTCCTTAAATAAAACTGTGGCTGATAATTTCCAAAAAATGGTGTATGCCTTCCTCCTTCTTCTTTCTTCAATATATACACCTCCGCATTAAATTTCTTATGCGGGGTTATTGTCCCTGGTTTTGCCAATACTTGCCCTCTCTCCACTTCTTCTCTCTTTGTTCCTCTTAGTAGTATTCCTACATTGAGTCCTGCACTTCCCTTATCTAGCAACTTCTTAAACATCTCAACACCAGTACATATCGTCTTTTGCGTCGCTTTCAGACCTATTATCTCTATCTCATCCCCTGTCTTTATCTCCCCCTTCTCTATTCTTCCTGTTACTACCGTCCCTCGGCCCGATATTGAAAATACATCTTCTATTGGCAACAAAAACGGCAAATCTATAGGCCTTGGAGGTACTGCCACATACTCATCTAACTTCTCCATCAATTTATCTATTGATTTCTTTCCATACTCACTACTATCATCCTCTAATGCTTTTAACGCAGACCCAACTATCATAGGCACTTCATCACCTGGAAATCCATACTTACTCAGCAACTCTCTCACTTCCATCTCTACCAAATCTATCATATCAGCATCAGCAACATCAGCTTTATTTATATATACCACGATATATCCAACACCCACCTGTTTTGCCAGCAATATATGCTCTCTCGTTTGTGGCATCGGCCCATCAACCCCTGACACTACCAATATCGCTGCATCCATCTGTGCTGCACCTACTATCATATTCTTTACATAATCAGCATGTCCAGGGCAATCAACGTGTGCATAGTGTCTCTTTTCTGTTTGATATTCAACATGCGCTGTTGCTATTGTTATCCCTCTCTTTCTTTCTTCTGGCGCTTTATCTATTTGATCATATGCTACAAAATTACCATAATGCTTTGTTATCGCCGCTGTTAACGTTGTCTTCCCATGATCCACATGTCCTATCGTTCCCACGTTTACATGCGGCTTTCCAAATGCTTCTACTATCGCTGTCATAATT
>NZ_JBNRJY010000102.1:0-2056 GCF_059414725.1 Wolbachia endosymbiont of Tuta absoluta | reverse complement strand
TTAGATTTATAATAATTGATTGTTATTTATTTACCTATTATTGTACATCCGCAATGGATACACTGTTGTGACTAATTTGTTTTATAAGACCTATGTACCTACACAGTGAACAATAAAGAATTATTGTATTGTATTGTATTGTATTGAGGGGAAGGTTGTGTACGAAAGCCTTCAACATATTTGAGGTGTTGTGTTTACGAAAAGTGTTGCTAAGGGTTGGGTGGGTACTATTTCTAAACTGTTCTTTTCCAGTAAGATAAAGGGCCTTACGCGGCATACGCTACTCAAAACTTCGAGAAATGACCAATATCGCTACAGCCAGGTTTGAGTACTGTTTGTTTTAGTTATTTCACAGCATATTTTCATATGAATTATTATTATGGGGTCAGGCCGCTTACAATGAAACTATATAATATATTGCAAAGTTGTGATTCCTTAAAATGATAAATATATTTACTGTTTAAAGAAATTAGCACTCTTACGCTTCCTTCGCAGTTTATTTTTGATAACATAATGCATATGCATAAGAGTTCTAGTTACTTTTTAAGAAACTCTGACAATCATTGTTCGAACACAAGAAATAAAAACAAAATTTTACAGCCACAAACCAGCTTAAGTAAGGTCAGAAAATCATGTATACGAACGTATACGTTACTATAATTAAAATTCAGACGAAATTTTAGAGTTAAATGACAAGCAATTCAAAACAAAACAAACACCCACAGGAAAGCAATAGGTGCTATTCTAAGCCAGCATCACACGGCCATATAAATATTGTCAAGAGCCAAGTTAATAGAAATGTTGCTAAATTTCCGAAATATGTATTTCAAATTGTATCTACCATTTGTTTAATTATACACACGAACCTTACGCTTACGTTCACTTCAGCGGATAGCTTTTAACATCCAAATTAATTAAATAACCGCAATTAAAAGCAGGCCTCAATTTGCTTGAATAAACGTATTTAATTATGGTACACCATTCAAGTTGAATGACTTTACATAAACATGATAAATACATTTTACATGACTTTAGAAGCCATCTGTAATAATCATGACATGATCTAGTTAGTACTCTTTTGGTCAAAAGTAACTCGATTCCGTACAGAATTTAAGATTTTAGTAATATACTCCTATACTACGTTGAAAGAGCCTTTCACTACCTTGATATTTACGTACGTATTTGTTTGTATTGTATTTGTATACTATTTATGTATGTACTGATAGTTCTATTCGTTTATGTATGTGTATTTATTGACTATTATTCAATAACTATTTATCGTCTTTATATTTTTCTTTTACTTTATTTGCAATCTTGTCCCCACACGTATTTATTTCTTATTTAGTTTTACAGATTGGCTAGAAGAGATTATTTTATAGAGACAAGCTCGCCTTTGTGAACTACTTTTATAACAAAAATTATTGTATTTTTAATGCACAATAAAGAATATATATGGTTACGTTGTTATATGCCTACTATCTAAAATCGTCTAAATAAACTATACCTTCGCAGCTGCGTTGCAACGCTTGTTACGGTACAGCATTAAGTTTTCCGCGAAAACCTATGTGTACTCAAAAACATGCTCTAACAACGCCAAATAAGGCCAGATCACCCAATTGGGCCTTGATGACCAAAGGGTGAGGACAACAGCAACGCACGCGCCGACTCCGGCCAAGAAGTTAAAACAGCAGCATCAGTTAAATCAAGAAAAAATAGCGATAGCGCCCACGCATTCAGTCCCGCCACTGACTTCTCTCTCGCAGACCGTTCCCGCAGCCGCTCCCGCCATCGCGACGATCGATCACTAGATGCTGTACTGCATAGATATGTGCTAGTGAAAGTGCCCCTTATGATCCTTTGCTAAGCTTAACATGTCAAGAATAAATTGTGTGAAACAGAACAAATATTTAAACATGGAGTTTCACCAAGCGGCGTCAATCGCAAGTATAAATTGCAACGGTACTCGACCAAACAGTGCTCTCATACATATTCCTTCCCTTTTTCGGTCTGGAATGTGTAATTTCTTAAACTGCCATCTACTGCATTAAAGACGGAA
>NZ_JBNRJY010000101.1:0-1845 GCF_059414725.1 Wolbachia endosymbiont of Tuta absoluta | reverse complement strand
TGATGCATTTTTGAATATTGCAATTCCAGAACATATAATACAAAAAGTGGAAAAGGAAACCGGGAACAATCAAACTGTTAACTATGGTTTGAAATAACATTCGAAGTGAGCCGATGTCAAACCAGTGATAGAACATTGGTGGCACTTATAATGGGTGGCAAAATTCCAGACACCCAGCACATGAAACGTGGTCGTGTTCTAGAAGAAGTGAGGAGAACAGTTTCGAAAATCTTGAAGAAAAAGATAAAGAAGTGCGGTCTAATGTTAAACGCCAAGCACCCTATGATTGCTGGTTCCCCAGATGGAATATTTGAAGATAGCATAATCGAAATAAAATGCCCTACTAGTGAAAGTAGTCATAAAAATACATAAAAAAATGGAGAGGCTATAGAAAAATATTATGCCCAAATGCAGATTCAAATGTGAGGTACATTTGGCAGGCATAAAAATCTGCTATTATTGTGACCCAGATTTAAGTGAAATAAAAAAGTGCAGATAATAAGTGTGCCATTTAATCTTCTGTATGTTGATAATTTACTGGATAAGTTAATATCTTTTTGGAAAACCAATATTTATCCATTATTGTATAAAAGCATTTATATCTTTCATTTTATTAAAGAGTTTTGTAAATTAATTAAAGCACATGCTATAGTTACAATTTCATCAACTATTTTCACAAATTTTAAATTAATACATGCATGAGGTTTAAGCATATAAAATTCCCTTAGGCGTCGTATAACCAGTGTTGCCGCTTAGGAAAATAGAAAGTCCCCAGACATGTGTGGAAAAGTCGCTAGATTTGGCAAAAAAAAGACTAAAAATATCCGCTAGAAGTCGCTAGAATTTCAAATATTGGAAATTAAAAATATGTAAATAAAAAAGCGTTTTTCAAATTCAATACTTATTTATTAATTACTCAAACCAACTACGTCACGTCAAATCAACAAAAATTTCGTCATCTACTGTCGTCGCTAGTGCTTCGTTGTCGACTTCCACAATCTCTAAAGACGATGACGCGACACTAGAAGTTGAGGGCGTTTCTTTTGGCACTTTTTTTACAGTTTTGTTAATTTTGCTCAGGACATCGTCAGGCAGAACACAATTATGACAGTTACGTTTTGAAATTCTCAACTGATTCCTGATGAGGAGTATTGAGTTTAATGTAGTTGTTGTCAGCCTATTTCTCAGCTTATTCTTTACCAAGTTCATCTGACTGAACATGCGTTCTACCTCCGCGTTTGAATGCGGTAATGATAGCACTGTGATGGCCAAATCTGCTAGATCGATCGTGATTTTGTTTTGGAGGTCAATTATTTTTTGTCGCTTCCTGACATATGTTCCAAGGGGAAAGTTGTTCAGTTTATTGGTCTGCATGCATCCTATCAGTATTCGGCGGGCTGTGTCTTACACACTGTTTACGTGATTTTAGCGAGCAACTTCTTTTTTAGGGCGACCTGCAAAATGCTATACCAAAACGAAGCTATAAAAAGCTGCAAAGTAATATTTGTTCCTATTGATGAGTAAAAATTATCTTACAAGTTTTGCGTATCTATCCACGGACTAAAATACCTGGGTTTTTGGTCTACGTGAGTTTATTGATAAAGCCAAAAGAAAATCTACGACAATAAGAAAACTCTTTATCGTTATTTGTTAGAATCATAGAAGTATCTTTGGCTAATGCAGGATTTACTAAAAATAACTAAGGGTATCGATTAATTGCGAACAAAACAAACGCACTGCTTCATTTTCTGATTATGCAAACGAAATATCCTCTGAATGTAACTTTTGGCTCGAAGATGCATTTGCATCTGGTGGATCAGCAGGTTATGACCACAAAAAGATGGG
>NZ_JBNRJY010000100.1:0-412 GCF_059414725.1 Wolbachia endosymbiont of Tuta absoluta | reverse complement strand
GTATCAAGACAAAACAGGGTATATTAATGGTAATATAGATTTATCAGAGCTCGAGTTGCGTTCAAGCTACTTAGGGTGGAAAAACCATTTTGAAGATCGATCTATCGTAATGTAATTCCAAATGCAAGTGCAGTATTATTTAGGAAAGATACTTACTTAAAAGTAGGAGGTCCAGCTGTAGACTTACGTACGAATGGTGATTGGGAACTATGGTTAAAGATGCTTATGATAGGAAATGTCTACTATTGTAATAGAATTATGAATAATTTTAGATATCACAATGGAAGCGTCATAGCTAAAGCCAGTAGCAATCAGGAAAGTAAACTCAAAACTAAAATCCGATTAATTCAAAATGATATTGATATGCGGAATTGCTTTAAACAATATTTAACTAATAATTGTAGTGATGCTA
>NZ_JBNRJY010000099.1:0-1009 GCF_059414725.1 Wolbachia endosymbiont of Tuta absoluta | reverse complement strand
AATAGGGTGCATCAAAGCAACTTTTATAACTTCATCAATATTCTCAGCAAAAATTACATTGATTTCTTCTTTTATATTTGCAGGAATCTCTTGCATATCTTTCTCATTTTCACTTGGTATAATCACAGTTTTGATTGATCGATCGATGGGTCCACCTGGAGACCAATAATTAAACCATTTATTGTACACAATAAAAAACACATAGGACACATACATCTCTTCGAGCAGACCTTGGGTAGTGAGATTTCATAAGGTTAGGTAGATAAGGCATGCACAAATCACTAACAAATTTAAATAATCATAATTGTATCAAACTTGGAGATTGAGGGTGTTTGATTGTAATACTGAATTTGTAAATTTTATGGCAGTCGAAGGCCAGTTCGATTGCCAGAAGCTTATATGTCAGTTGTCAGTTCGGACTTTCAAGTGGTTAGGTATAGTACATGAGGAAAGATAAAATTCATACGAATTTTGGCTAGCTATGCTCTTTTTCAGTGCTACCGTGGAGTACACTCAATTCCAACTCGAAATGGTGTCGAATAATGCCAATTTGGGCAGGGAAGTAGTAAGCCAAGCAAGGTTATTCGCGCTGATACTCGTCATGCCTCTGCCAGTTCCCGTGATCCCGCGAATGTCGGGTTTTCGTGTGGGATATGAAACCACGAATTTTAGTGGTATATGTGGAGTAAACCCTGTAGAAATTGCTACATGAAATGTGCAGCAGCTTTTCCTGTGAATGTTACACTTTGCACACTCGTGAACCTGCCCGCGAAGTGTAGTGCGAATGGCAAATATCCGCCAAACTTTTTCAAGAGACCTATATCTGGTTAACTGTAATCAATAGATGATTGGCAATAACTTTCAAATATAGAAACATAGTGGATTTTTGCTGCTGCCCTGTTCTTTGGTTACCAGGATCGATCGAAGCGCACGTCGCACATGTAGTGGCTAAACATGTTCATAGCGGTGGTCATTAGGTAGGGCTTGAGGTTGACGCTGGCTTCGGACT
>NZ_JBNRJY010000098.1:0-7219 GCF_059414725.1 Wolbachia endosymbiont of Tuta absoluta | reverse complement strand
GATCCTTGTCTAGTGATATTGAAACCGGTAGTGTATTACCAGCATACTCTTTAGCTAAAAGCTCACTTTGAGGATACATTTTTATTTCCCTTCCAAAATGTGAGTCTATAAAATTATTGCTCCAAAATTTGTCTCCAGAATGTACATATTTGTCAGTAGCATACGGTACACCACCATAATTGCATTGAACTTTGTAATCTCCAACACCATTATTTTGAAAAAAATCATGAATGGCAGCGTAACTATCAGCAGCATCATTTATGTAGTCCATTACCTACCCCTTAAAACCTTTTAATTTATTATATCACAAGAAATTAAATCTATCAATAAAAAGACTTTTTTTGATATCAAGTATCTAGGGAGCATATTGATAGGATTGTGACATTCGTATTTCCCAGTTCTTCACATACTGCTGGACTAATTCAGGATAATTTTCAATAATTAATAAATTTTCAGCGTTTCCCTTTTCAGCTGTCTTACTGAGGTTAAACGATCCTGTGATGACTTTTTGATTATCAACAATTATTACCTTATTATGAGCAATTTTTGGCTTATTATCGATCCAAATCGGTATTCCATTTGAAAACAATTCGCTTATGACACTATATTTTGAATGGAGTTGTGATTTATCTAAGACGACTTTAACATCAACACCACGCTCTTTGGCGTTAATCAAAGATTTTGCAACTGTTCCAAGAGTAAATGTATATTCTTGAACTAAGATAGATTCTTTAGATTGGTCTATCTCGCTGATTATCGGTACAGCACAGTCTTCTTCAGGTGAGAAGCAAACTGTTGCTTTTGGGCAAGGCGAGAATGTAGGACCCACATAGTAATACAGAGAAAAACATGCTGACAAAAATAAAAGATATAAAAGCCTCACAAACCACACCTAAATACACGGCGGTAGTCTACATCATAGTTTAATCATCTGTCAACCCATATTCCTTCCACTTCTCTGTAACTTTCTTTATTATTTCCTCGCTCATTTCAATTTTTCTTCCCCATTCTCGTTTGGTTTCAGGTGGAAGTTTGTTTGTTGCATCAAACCCTATTTTACCTCCGAGACCACTTTCAGGGGAAGCAAAATCTAAATAATCAATTGGGGCATTCTCTATCGTAATTGTATCACGCACAGGGTCCATTCTTGTTGACATTGCCCACATCACCTCTTTCCAATCACGTATATTTATATCATAATCAACAACTATAATAAATTTCGTGTATAAGAACTGTTTGAGAAAAGATAGTGTGCCCATAACAATTCTTTTTGCATGCCCTGGATAAGCCTTTTTTATCGACACTACCGCTATTCTATATGAACAACCTTCTGGGGGCAGATAAAAATCTACTATTTCCGGAAACTGATTGATAAGAATCGGCACAAAGATTTCGTTGAGTGCTTCACCAAGAATTGATGGTTCATCAGGTGGTTTGCCAGTAAAAGTGCTGAGATAAATTGGATCTTTGCGCATTGTAATTGCAGTGATGTTAAACTCAGGAAACTGTTCAACAGCATTATAGTAACCGGTATGGTCTCCATATGGCCCTTCATCTTGGTAATTATCCAAACTTACATATCCTTCCAAAACAATTTCTGCATGAGCTGGAACCTGAAGAGGAATAGTTTTACAATTTACAAGCTCAAGTGGTTTTTTTCGCAGCAGCCCGGCAAATTGGTATTCTGATAAAGTCTCCGGCACCGGAGTTACCGCAGCAATAATTGTTGCAGGATCGCTACCAATCACAGCAGCCGCAGGAAACTTCATATTTTGTCCCCTCTCCTTCCACCGTTTATGGTGACCTGCACCACCACGATGTGCAAGCCAGCGCATGAGAGTCGTTTTTTTATTCACAACCTGCATACGATATATTCCAAGATTGAAATTATCTTGCTTGTCTGCTGTTGGTCCTTTTGTTACCACAAGTGGCCAAGTGATAAGCGGTGCAGGCTCGTTTGGCCAGCATGTCTGAATAGGTAGCAAACTAAGATCCACCTCATCCCCAGTTAGCACCACCTCTTGACATGGGGCTTTGCTCACAACTTTGCTCCGCATCGACAATACAACTTTTAGTAGAGGAAACATTTTCACAGCATCTTTGAAGGTTTTTGGTGGCTCAGGTGATCGCAAAAATGCTAGAAGTTTACCCAGATCCCTTAATTCATCAGAATTTATACCAAGTCCGAATGCAATTCTCTCAATAGTACCAAATAAATTCACTAAAACGGGAATTGAATTTTTGCCATTTTCTGTGACAACATTTTCAAAGATGATAGCTGGTCCCTTGTTTGACAAAACCCTACGATGAATTTCTGTCATTTCAAGAATAGTTGAAACTTCTTTTTTAATTCTAATTAGATCTTTTTTTTCTTCTAATGCTCTGATGAAGTCGCGTAAGTTATTGTACATATTTTAAAAATTTTAAGCCTTTTAAGAAGTGCTTTTCCCAGCACAACTCATTCACTTATTATTATAGAGGCTCTAGAAAAATTATTCTCCAATTCGCTTTTTAAGTTTTTATATTCAGCAGTCTTTAATTCTTCATTGGTAATAAAGCTTTTCTTTATGGTTATTAAATTGCTAAATTCGGTTCCATCATTTTGATATTTACAGAACCTATTTACATATAACCAAGGAGAATTTATTTCAAAATTCAAATTTTCACAATTTTTAATTTTGATATCTTTTATTATCATATGGCTTTCCTTAGTTTTAGGAACACCAATAAAAAGATCTGACACTTGGTCAGAAGCTGTATTGACAACATCATTAAGCCAATTATCTCCTAAATTCAAAGCAGGTCCTAGATTTGTCTTAAAAATCTTATTTTTTTGCTGAAACTCATATTTGATTGTAAGATCTTCTACATTACGTAAAGTAAGGTCAGGCAATTCTAAGAACTTCTTTTCTTCTTCATCAAGATATACTCCACTAATCATACGAAAAACAGAATCCCTTAATTGCTCATTTGAATAATACAATCCAACCCCTGTTAAGCCTAAGGCTGCTTCCCCTTGCACGGTAAGCTGGCCATATTCATTTACAACATTATCTTCTATAGTTAATTCACTATGGGATATCACTTTTGAATTTTCACCTTGTACAGCAGGAATTTTTATGTAATCCGCTTCCTCAGAATCGAGTACTAAAGCGTTTCTATCAGCAATGTCTGGAAAAATACCCTGTGCCATACTGACGGTATTAGTTGGATCGATCCAATATATTTTTCCATCTCTATTTGTTACTTTGAGCATCACATGATTAAAATTACCCATATTAGGTAATGCTTCAGGATTAGAAGTGCTAGTAGTTCCTCTCATAACTAAAATAGGTTGAACTTTATAACCAAGTTTTTGCAGAATAGCAGCCGTGCTAGCAGAAAAGTCTTTGCAATCCCCGACTTGAGAATCAGCAATTTTCTCCAAATCTCTCGGAAAAAATTTTCCTGACACTGTACGCCAGTCTCCCATGTACTGAACTTTTTCATTCAATAAAGAAGTAACTGCATTAATTTTCTCCTCATCGGTACTCTCATTGGCAGCAAATTCTGCTATAGCTTCAAAAGTTGCAGGAAGCGGCTGATTGATGACGCTATGATATCCAGGAGCTAATTTTTTAGCTAAATCCTCCCATTCAGATAAGCTTGAAAGTGATACCCAAGTGTTGTGTTTTATGTTCAATATTCCATTATGTGGTTCATTTGTTGTGTTTTCATAAACTGCTCTCTTTAAAGCAATGCTTATAGAATGTACATCATCCTTTTTTTCCTCAGCAATTTCTAATACGCTTCTTGGATCATTAACTTTAATCTCTAGAGGCAATTCAGAATTGATTTTAGTATTTTCTGCTTGTAAATAATCCCCATAATACGAAAAGCTCAAGCCATAAAAATTATCAACGGGAACCTTTTTGTTAACTTGCTTATATCTTAAATATACTTCCGTACCAATTTCTATTTTAGGGAATGAGATGGTTACTTGCCTTAACTGATCGAAACCTTTGCTAGGGCTAGCCAGCGGTTTATCCTCCATCATGTCTTCAGTTACTATATATTCTTCTCCGTTGTAAGTTGTTTTAGCCTCTAAAACAGTAAAATCTGCACTATCATCATTGTAAACAAGACTGTATAGAGAAAATCTATCACGCCCAGACTCCTTGAGTATTTTTGCTTGTAGTTCTACTTCCGTTTCGTAGGTACCATCTCTATTAACATTAATGTTAACATTAGAAAACTTAACCTCGACAGAAGCATCTTCGTACTTACTCCACCTTGCTTCAGCTGTCGAAGCTACAAAAAATGCTAACATTGCTAAGTTAAAGACAGCTTTTAAAAACCTCATTTTTTACTTACATTTATTGAAAAATCATTCTATTATATCCGAACAACACTATCGGAAATGTAAGACTTAGTGTGTTCATATTACTTAGCGACGCGCTTACCGATATTATATGCAGCGATTACAAGATAATCAACTTTTTTGCTTACAATTTGCTAGAAATAGCGGTAAAGACTATCTAAATCTTTATAAATGCCTTACTCTGCAAAATTTTTCATCACCAAATCTTATGATGAACTTTACAAAAATATCTTAAATTTCATTTTATAAAGTTTGCATTTCTTGATAAAAATGTTTTAACATTAAGCATTTCTTTAATATTTGTATTCTTTAACTAAGTATATGTCTAAGATACCATTTTTATTGATTTTTATACTTGCAGTAGCAAGTTTACCAGTAATAAACAATTGGCTTTCACACCGCAGTCAGAACTTAAATGATGATTATATAGGTGAGAGATTGGATAATTACATCAGTAAAAATTTTGATAGAGTTCTAAAAGCTCTCCAGGAAGAGTCAGCTAAAAATAGTTATGCTAATGCAACCAAAAATAAAATTTCTCAGCATAAAAATGAAATATTCGACTCCACTTATCCTTACTCGGGAAATGAAAATAGCAATATCATAGCTGTAGGTTTTTTTGACTATTCTTGTGGATATTGCAAAGCTATAAAGAACGATGTAAAACAATTGATCAATGATGGCAAAATTAAGTATATCTTTAGAGATGCTCCAATACTTGGTAACAATTCTTTAAAGGCAGCAAAAGGTGCTTTAGCAACTTATTTTATCGATAAAGAAAAGTACTTAGATTTTCACTATGCTGCACTAGATCACAGAGGAGAATTTTCAGATAAAACTATATTAGGTATAGTGAAAAATATAGGGATTAACGAGAACGATTTTAATAACTCTATGAAAAATAATGCAGACAAAATTGAGCAAATGATAAACAACAGCAAACTTTTAGTAAGGAATTTAGGAGTAGGCGGTACACCTTTTTTGATAATTGGAGATAGTCTTTTTGTAGGAGCAACTGATTTAAATGTGCTACGCAAAAAAGTGGATGAGTTAAAAGATTAATAAATTCCCTGCTTGACAGCATAAGAGAGTTTAAGTATAGTTAAGATATACTAAGTAACAATATGTATAGGCTACATATTAGTTCAAGAAAAGTAGGTGATGTTTGCTTGCAACACAGCACGACCTTAAGTAATTAGCCTTCCTAGGCTGATTAATCTATTAAAATACAATCATTATTTTGGAGTTATAACATGAAAAATTTCAACAGAAAACCAATTGCTCTTTTTCGGCAAGTCGAAAAAAGCACAAAATTAAGTCAATTTTTATTTAAGAATCTAGACTCTTTTTATTCTCAAAGGCTAGAAAGACTAGTTGATAAATTTCGGGCACAAAAAACAAAAAGAAGTAGTTTATTGAATGAGCTAAAGAGAGCTTATCCTGAAAAGCTAAAAATAGGAGCTTCTATATCAGAAGGAGATTGCTTTTTTGACTCCGTGGCTCAAGGATTGAATGAGCTAAATATAAAACCTGGTCATCGTTTTACCGCAAAATCATTAAGAGAAGATTGTGAAAATTATGCTAGAGCAAATGCAAATTCGTGGGTTTATAAAAAAATAACAGGAGATGCTGAAGAAGGAGGATATTTTGTAGGTGAAGGAAATTTGGATAGCAAAGTAATAGCGAAGGAAAGAAATAGTGAAGATGAAAAAGGCATATCTGCACAAACAGACTGGTGTAAAGGTGAAGAAATAATAACCAAATATACAGAAGAGGAGTTTTTCAGCTGGTTACTAGAGGAATATCGTGAAGATAGAGAAGGGAAGATTTTAGAGATTTTGAAAAGTAGATATGGCACAGATAATGATTTGTTACTAGAAGACTATAACGAATATGAAACAAGTAAAGATAAAGAAGAAGAAATAAGCGAAGATGAAGAAGAAATAAGCGAAGATGGAAAAGAAAAAGGAGAAAAAGTTACTATTAAGCCAGATAATTCCAAGTCTTTTTCTAAATATCTAAACAACATTAAAAATATGTCTACAGAAACTAATTCTCTAGCTATATGGGGTCGTCCAGAGATTGAAGGGAGAATGATATGCGACAAGTACAAAGTGGAACTTTATATTTATTCAATAGAGGAAGATAGTCAAAAAGTTACGGTAACTAAAATTACAGGACATGATGATGATCCAGAAGTTTTTATACAAGATATAAATCTCAATCAACTAGAGATAGATAGTAGCAAAAAAACTGTAGGAGTAGTGAATTACATGAGGCATTTTGTGCCACTTCTTAGCAAAATCCCTTCTGATATAACAGAAAATCAATCAGTTTCTAATGAAGAAATCTTTGGTGAGGTTACAGAAGCTTCTGCTTCTGATCAATCAGAGCAAGAAGAACAATATAATATCAGAACTAGCAAATCAGCAATTGTGCAAGATCATGAAACACAAAAAGAGAGAATTAATACCAGCGCTAGTGAGCCAATTCATACAGATACAGTAATTACTATTTCTCATCAACAAGGGCAAGAAACACAACAAGAGGAAATAGAAAAGAAATTAATCAATAGTTACAGAAGAGAAGCTATTTATAGCATAGCTGCTGTAATAACAGCTATAGCATTCACAGCATCTGCTATAGCTGCTGTTTTTACTCAACCAATGCCTTTAGCATGTCTTGCTGGAGTTGCTTTAGCCATTGCATGTGTTTGTGTATATCAGTTAACGCAGAGTCATCAAGACATTAACGAACTGAAAGGTAAGGTAGGAGAAAACAACACCTTTACTTTTCTAGAAGAAACGGGATTTAAAATTTATAGCCTGATTGATAAAGCAGCTTCAAAAATTTAAGATC
>NZ_JBNRJY010000097.1:0-900 GCF_059414725.1 Wolbachia endosymbiont of Tuta absoluta | reverse complement strand
CAAATACCTCTTCAGGAAAATCTTCAAATTCACAAGATGAATTGCCTTCAAGGTCGTTACTACCAAATAAATTATATTGTACTACCTGCTTAAAACTAAACATACCTATACCCCCTACTAAAATAAACAAGTAATATATTGTATGCGCTATATATCATAAATACAATCAATTTGAATATAATCTATTTACTAATTCGTATTGTGAATTTTTATAGAGTAGGTTTAGGTGTAAAATATTATAATACCATTAAAGCAGGTGAATAAAGCATAGTCTTTTTGAAAGGATAAATTTAATGAAAAGACCATACTAATTAGTGTTATAAGGAATTGAATTATTTACTTCCTCCAAAAAACATAAAAAGATCGTATATTTGTGAGAACACGTTGCGTAAAAATAAAATTCTAAAAATAGAAGATTTAAATTATTTCCATAAGCTTAGGCAAATTGGTTCGTATGTAAGCCTAGTGAAAGTAAGCCATTATAGCTGATTTTAGCGTATAGCAAAATCACTATATTAAAAAGTTCGTATGTATCGTTTGGTAGTCCAATTGATTCCAAGAAAAACACTTCTCACCACCATTAGTTTTGAACACTGGAAATGGTCATATTGTTTAGGTTCTTAATAATACTTAATATTAAATTAACAGTAATCCATTTGAGAATAGCAAAAGACCTGCTGCAAAAGGTAATTGAAAAAGTGATGCGAGAGAGGTAGAAGAAGAATAAGCAGATCGAGTAAGGTAAAAAATGAGCTTTAGTTACTATAAAATGAAGAAGCACCCAAGAAACTTTCGTAATATAACAGGTTTAACTATAGAGGAGTTTGAAAAGGTGGTGGAAAAAGTGAGGTCTGAGTGGAAAAAACTTGAAAAACAGAAAAAGTGCCATGGTAGAAGATC
>NZ_JBNRJY010000096.1:0-1590 GCF_059414725.1 Wolbachia endosymbiont of Tuta absoluta | reverse complement strand
CATTGAAGTACTAAACAAAATTAAGTTTGAATCAGACCATAGACTTGTAAGAGCCTCTCTACTATTAGATGCACCAAAAATGAGTAGAAGCAACTTTAAGCCTTCACCAAAAACCTTTAAAACCGACAAAGAGATCGATCTAAATGATTCTTATGATTAGTTGCAGCAACTACCGTTATATTTTTTGAGGATAAAAACTCTCGATCCAATTTAGTGAGTAAATGAGTTAAAGGTCCTGCATTTTCACTGGAAGTGCGCTTTTTGCCAATGCCGTCAATCTCATCTATAAAAATTATACACGGACTGTTTGTCTCTGCTTTCTCAAAAATTTGATCTATATTCGATTTATTAGACAAACAAGATGCAGAAATAGATATAAACGCAGATAGAGATTTAGTTTGATTTGCAATTGCCTTACTAATACTAGTTTTACCAGTTCCTGGTGGACCGTACAAGAGATATCCTCTGCCTTGTAACTCACAAATCCCTTTCAATTTTTCTTTTATGTCATTTGGTAATATAATATCACTAAATGTTGTATTCCACCCTCTTTCTTCACCTTTTGCGTAAAATTCCATATTCAGCTTTGCTTCTACTTCATCTATTGCAGTACTATTAATTAACTGTGCAGAAAGGTCACTAACCTCTTTTTTTAACCCATTCACTTCATCTTGCGTTACAAAATTCTCTAAAATTCTATGAACTTTTTCTTCTAGACCACTAAACCCGTATTTATTTTCTTTATCCTTTCCATCTTCTAATTCTTCTTTAATTGGAGTTAGCTTATTTTCTTCTTTCCTTAACCCTTTATTCGGCTCTTCGACTTCAGCTTTCGAGTTTTCTTGAGATTTTTTATTTTGTTTAATCATTTTATATGAAAACACAATTACTACTGCAGAAAGCGCAAATAAAATAAAAATAACAGGGGGAGCTATATTTAAAGCTGCAACTGAAGATAAAAATGCAACGTAAGGAGCTACAGCAAAAACTCCAGATGTAATTAATGTAAGGGAAGCAATAGCACCAGCTATAAAAAAAGTTATATTAGCTCTATTAGACATATTTTAGCTTATAAACAGTTAATTTATAAATAATACATTTAAAGAGTACAAGCTTTTCATAGTAAAGCAAGACTAATTAAAGAGATAACTCAAGGTGTCCTTAATCAATCTATGATCGAGGTATTATGCAGTATTAAGATATAAGATGGTATGTTGTATTTTTAATTCAGTGTTCTTTTTCTGTCATTCCAGGGTACTGGAATGACAGATGCTATGATAAGAAATTCAATAACTTAAAGTAGGTAATTAAAGCCTCTAATTAAAATATGAATCTATAGTTATCATAAGCAACACTAAAGAAGTGCGGAAGTAAAAATTTACGAAAGAGCATTATGTATACGTATGCTTTGTAGATCTACACTTTGCCACCCTTCTGTTAAGCTTTGCCTCCCTTCCATTACGTTTTGTCGCTCTTTTATTTCTTTTATTTCGTTATCGAATTTTGACATTAGATATTTAACATAACCAGATGTTAATGCTGTTGATGCAGATACAGCTATTGCTGCCGTAACAGATGTTAATGTAATTT
>NZ_JBNRJY010000095.1:0-400 GCF_059414725.1 Wolbachia endosymbiont of Tuta absoluta | reverse complement strand
CTAGTGCAGCATAGTGAAAATCTAAGTACTTTTCTTTATCGATAAAATAAGTTGCTAAAGCACCTTTTGCTGCCTTTAAAGAATTGTTACCAAGTATTGGAGCATCTCTAAAGATATACTTAATTTTGCCATCATTGATCGATCAACTGTTTTTACATCGAGATTTTCCGACTTAATTTCTTTTATTTTTTCCACATTCAAAGTTAACTGTTCTTTTTTAGTAATAACTAAGTTTTCTGTTCCTTCATCAAGGATTTTCTTGCTGGACAACAATCTTACTAGGTCTTCCTCACTTCCATAAAGGCTGCTCCAGCTGTGGTAAGCCCTCTTCTCCGCCTACATAGTGTGTAAAAGATGATGAATGATAAACCCCCAAGCTGACTTCTGGGTTGACAGCATC
>NZ_JBNRJY010000094.1:0-2206 GCF_059414725.1 Wolbachia endosymbiont of Tuta absoluta | reverse complement strand
TGATCGATCTACTAGAGACGGGGAAAAACAAGTCGCAATCAGATATAATTTAACTGAACCGTCTGCGGGACCACCGAGTGACATATATAATAGAGCTTATTAAACATGCCGAACGAACCTCTCGTAGTCGAGGAAAGATTGAAAATAATCTCTTACGCAGACATTTTTGAAAGTTCACGAGTGGCGGGAGCAGGGAGCCCGGCGAACGAGCGCGATAGCATCTTTAGAGCCAGATTGAAATTTAAAACGCGTAAGCCTTTCCGAAATGAGTGACTGAAAGAAGACTTTGCTGAGAAAATTAAAAAGACTCATACTGTTAGGCAACGAGTTTTCAGGGTGAGTTTTACTTGTAAAACAGAGCAACCTATCTTACTAACTTTTTAAGCACTCGCGATCACTTTCACTCATTTTAAGTATTAGACCGGGTCTATCGCGAAAGTATTTAGGTAAATATTAGTAATTTACCTGTGTCCCGACGTTTTAACACAGTTTCATGTACCTATTGTGGTCGCGGGTTGACCTATCTTAGTTTTTCTTTTTTCGAGATGTGAAAAGTAATTGCACTTGTAAATCATACTTTTTTCACGTAGAAAACTATTGAAAATACATAAAGAAGCCATGAAAAAGAGAAGTTAAACATATTTCTCACGTAAATTACCTTTAATACACAACCATTGTGTTTTATTTATGGGCGCGCCCTGCAAACAAAGGTTGGGTGAAGTTCCAACACACAGACCACATACTGAATGGGAGTCAAGGTTTCTTGAATGTGCTGTTTTATGTTCTGTCCTCAAGAAATCCATCTAGGCACAATAATTTTTAACTGATATTCATGTGAATTGAAATAACGGGCATTTCACACCGAGACGGGACGTGGCAAGATAAGACAAAAATATTTTCGGGCTGCGTAGCGCGGCGTAACGTTTTCGACAGATACCTATTGATTGTATAAAAAGACACGTTGTTTTTGCGAAAAGCATTATAAACGGCGTCAAGCGTCCCATTACTTTCCAGTGGGAACTAACTTATACATGGACTAGTAAACTAACAATATTGTGTGGGGTAGTCAGAGTCAGTGTCTACTAAATGAGACGTAACCGTGCTAAATGCTGCTGAAACCTACTGTACCAGCTCAATTGGGAAGTTGTGAGAAGCCTCACGAATACGACTGGAGCGATATTAATCAGACGAATGCGATGCGGGCGAGCGGTGCGAGCGAGCACACGTGCCCCGCACAACTTCAAGATTAGAATTTCCGAGCTGTCTCGTGACAATAATTGAGTCGGAACTCGAATTCGTAGTACAAGCTTTGGTACAAGCACAAAACATGACGACTGCGATCGATCACTATTTTCATCCATCCCTTCAACTCGCCCCTCATATATGACTAGGCGAACATCAACCTTGTCAACATCAAGCACGCTCGCTGGTGTTGTGCAAGAAGTCAATTCTGACTTGGAACTTGCACCCACCTCGAGCGCTACTACCACTCGCAGGCGATGGACACCTGAAATGAACATGTTCATACTGCGCACCTATCTTCAACTTACTGAACTTGATACTGATACCAAAACATACCTAGAACCGTTACATTTAAAATTTATTGAAAGATATCCAGACATGGAAGCAAGCCGACAGCGTATAGGTGACCAACGTAGGGCCATCATTCGCAATAAATTACTCCCGAAAAGCACAATAGACCAAATTTACAAAGATGTAAAAGAAGAATTAGATAATTTTAGAAAAAGTGTTCCCAATCAAAATAACACACATGCATCAATATCCTCTTATTCTAACTCAACTCACTCACAGCCATTTACTTCAAGCACTCTACTCAACACACACCCCTCTCAAAATACAACCAGAATGAGATGGACCACTGAATACAATGAAACGATTATGCGAGCATACTATAAACTAACACATTTAGGTACAAATAGAACTACTTACCGAAAACCACTACATGACGCCTTTGTAGCTACGTTCCCATCACTTTCACATGTAACTGAACAACGAGTATCCGATCGATCCGCGCGGGTTCAACAACAAAAATTCAGTAAAAAACTCAGATATTTATTGGCAAATTACATAAAACCAATACTTGAGGCTTTTTTATGTACTTTCCCATCTTTTTCATTTTTAAGTTAACATCTTTTATCGTATCATTTATGGGCGTTAATAAACAACAAATTTATAAGCGACGATA
>NZ_JBNRJY010000093.1:0-4710 GCF_059414725.1 Wolbachia endosymbiont of Tuta absoluta | reverse complement strand
TAACTTTAGAGTCCATTTACTTGCGGCTTTTATTGTTGATATACTTCCCACCATAATTGTAATAAGGTATATAAACTATCACAAGTACAAATTTCTATTTGATCTTACATTTTTATTGTAATAACCTATATGAATCACACAGCTAAACCTTTCTAAAATTGGCTTGTGTTTTAAATTCCAACGTTGCCCTGAAAGTTTATCGTTTCCCAATACAAATTTATTTCCTTCTTCTTCTATGCTATCAACCGGAAAGCACGCATTTGTTTCTCCTAAGTTCCAACTGTCCGATAATATAACTTGCGCTTTCGCAAACTTTATTTCTGGTAATAAGCTCTGTGGTAGTGGATATAGTGCTTTTAAATTGTACCACTGATGATTTCTTTCATAAATGCCTTTATAATCCCTTGTGTGAGGTTCTGTTTCCCCAAGTACTGCTACATCTAAGCGATATATGTCATTACTAAATGCTTGCTCATAATGGTTACGTAGATAACTCTCTATAACCTTAATTGATGTACCACTAAACCAAAAAAAATTTACTCTTCCAAACGATAATACTGGTCCATCTTTTTCAATTTTTATCCCTGAGTAATCCGATAACAAATTTCCAAAAAAGCTTTCATCTAATATAAACCTATCAACGTTATAGTGATCATTGAAAATCCTCATTAGCCGCGATCTTGCTGGTAACGATAGTTTTGCAAGTTCTACTACTGCATCTACAAAAAAGTCATTTGGAACATCTTTTATTCCTATCTGTAATTCAAAAAAGTGCTTGCCAGATGGCTCCTCAATAATTGTAATATCTTCTATATTCGCCCACTTTAGTGCTATTTTGAGTGATGCTGGAGTTCCTCTCAGTCTTTGAAATTTTACTCCTTCTACTACGGCTTTTCTTTTATCCTTTATCCAACGTAGAATTTCCCCCAATTCATATTCCTCAATCAACCACGGCAGTATTTCATCTTTAAGACTAAATTTAAATTCCCTGATGCAACTTGGATTAACTTTGTAGTCGATTGCTTCTACTAGCACTTTTTCTTGCTTTGTTGCGTTTGGCGGTAATAAACTTTTCATTTGCTTTTTCTTGCTCTAACTCTTTTGCTTATATGATACATAAGTAAACAAGAGATAGTTCTGACCTTGGTACGGAAATTTCCTCATTAAAAGTGTATCTGTTACTAAATTTGCTTAACGTAAAAACTGCTTGCCGTTACATTAGACATACTACTTCCAGGCTCATTGAGAGATACTCTGTTTTTTTTATTATCTTCTATTCTATGATTTCTACCACCGAGAGATACAATACCTTTGTTGGCAATGCAAATTATCATATCACCATCAGATTTTGTGAATATCTCTTTCTCCTCGCTTCTAGTATAGTTATGGCTATCATGCAACGCTTTTGCAATACTGTAAATGAGCTTCATATCACCATATGATACTTTTTCAATGCCAGCTCGTGTCAATGCTTTTAGGTCTGAACATATCCTGCTTGCAATTTGGTTAATAATAGCTTTTCTGCCATGCAACCCTCTTTGAATTTCCACAATATCAATCTCAATAATAGCTGTTCTGTCTTCCTTACTAAGCTTGATGTTGGGATGTTCTCTTTGCAGATCGTCAATTTCTTTCTGCTTCAGTTTACTTGAAAAGCACCTGGGTATTGAAAACGCAACAAATCCAGATCCAACTTTCAAGATCTTCATGCCCAACTCTGCACTGCTTCTTAACATTTCTGAGTGTAAACAAACCCTTGGATGGCCATCCACCACTTCTTTTAATGCAACTCTTGCATCTCTTTTAACCTTATCTGATGAATTACACCAATTACATGGATTAAACACATAAACTATTGCATGTAATGGCAAAAGTAGTGCTCTGCCTACAGCCCCGCAAAAGTTTGCATTTGATTGTTGTTCCTGTGCCATTAAAATACCCCCTAATGTTACCTATTTAAGTTTTGTATCCTCCACACATACAATATAATCTGAGGTAATATCGTGTCAATTGATTTACTGCTAATGTAATATATTCAAAAATATTATGAACTTCTTAAAAGTGCTTGCTAGTAAAAGAATACGTTTCAAATCCTATATTTCCTCTAATTTAACATGACTAAGAACTGCACACTCATTACCTAGCACCATAACATTCTCTCTTGGCTCGATTAATTCTACGTTTTCTACACCCTCTACAAATAAATTTGCTATTATCCAAGATTTTGTAACATTCCATCCCAATCTTTTGCTTGCTTCAAACTTCTTGATGAACTGCTTCTTGATTTCCTCCTTTGATATCACAGGACTTATGCTCATTCTGCTGTGAATATCTATTTCCGTAATATTGCAACCAACTACTGTTACTGTATCTGTTAAAACCCTTATATCATCTCTAGTAACCTGCTTTTTTACAATTTCTAGTAGCTCTTCTGACAATATGCCAGTTTGTGTTGATAAGATTGAAATTTGTACTTTTCCTGGTATAGGTGATTCTACTAGTGCATCTTTTACTCTACTATCTGCTGACAGTGCATGATATTTATAATATTCCTTACTTCCTCCTGTTGACCAACCTGCTATTTTTGCTTTTACCCTCTTTCTAAATCTTTCATCCTCTTCTTCTTTTTCTCTCTCTACTCCATAAAATTCAGCCAAATTATCAAGATCTTCTCCCTTTGCAAATTTCAGTAAATTACTCTTTACTGCTTCGTTCATCCTTTGTCTGAGCAAAAGTTCTCGCCATGCTGCTACCTCCAGAATCTTTATCGCTGGATCACTTTCCACCAATCCTGTAAAGCTTGCATCCCGACTCACTAACTCTTCTTTCATTCTGAAAAATATTTCCTCAAAGTTCAGTGGTTCGATAATATTTGGCTGCTGCATTTTTAAACAACTACTCCATTAATATTTATGAACTTACCTTCTGAAAGATAGACACCTTCTAAATTCAATGTTACTCTCCCTTCTTTTACTTCTGTTATCTTCACTTTCTCTAATTTAAACCTTCTCTCCCATTTTTCCAAAGCTTCTGCAGTTGCTGCATATATCTCAAGTGTTAAATCTCTATTTATTGGCTTATCCACCAATTCAAATAATCTTGACCCATAATCTCTCCTCATTATTCTACTGTTAATAGGAGTGGTCAGTATATCAATTATCGATTGCTTTAAGTGCTCTATTCCCTCTAATTCTTTCCCTGTTTTAGCATCCATTCCTTTCATATATTTTTCATGGATTTGACTTAATACTTGCATGTTTTTCACGTGCTATAGAAATAGCCTTTCTCAACTTCTTTTCAAGAATTTCTTTAGAAGGAAGCTGTGTTAAATACTGTGCAACATGAATATTAGAGCCTTCGAGTTCAAGATATTCTATATCCTCTTGATCCTTATCAGCACATAAAATAATCCCTAACGGTTTTTCTTCACCTGCTTTTCGTTCATTTTTATCTAACCAATTTAAATACCATTCCATCTGTCCTTTATAGGCTGGTTCAAAGCGACCTATTTTTAGTTCTATTGCTATAAGGCGTTTTAATCCTCTGTGAAAAAATAGCAGGTCCAAATACCTGTCAGTTGTTTTAGTACTCATCCTTTTTTGACGTGTTACAAAACAAAAATCATTTCCAAACTCTTGTAAAAATTTTGTCAATTCATCCAAGATTGTATTTTCTAGATCAGTCTCACTATAACTTGATGGCAATTCCATGAAGCTAAGGAAGTATGGGTCATGAAAAATGAATTCTGGTGCTAACATATTTTCTTCACGTAAATTTTTTATACTCCTTCTTATGAAATCTTCAGGTTTTTTTGCTAGTGCTGTACGTTCATACAACATAGTATCGATTTTACTACGTAGTGCCCTAACACTCCACCTTTCAATACGACACATTTCTATATAATAATTACGCTTCAGCTCATCAGAAATTGCAATAATTTCTACAAAATGTGACCAACTCAATTGTTGTGACAGTGTCGCGACAATCTCTTGATCAGGAAAGAATTTAGAAAATTGTACCATACGAAATAATGACGCTCTATCAAATCCACGTCCATATTTAATCTGAAGTTCTTTTGCAAGTTGAGAGATGATTTGCTTCCCATAATCTGCACGTTTGTGCTTTAGGATATCTTGATCAATTCTGGAGCCAATTTCCCAGTTTAACAATACTAGAGTAGAGTTGAATTGAACAGAAAGATAATTCTTTGCTCTATCTATTAAATCACTAATGTCTCCTAATAGGCTAGTAGTTATACCCATGTTCATAACCTTACTTTTGGTAAGTATAACAGATGGTTTATTTTTATCCTGAAAAAACATTATTACTTCCACTTATTACCTTGAAACCACAAGATACTGAATCCCCAACTCTTCCCACTCCAAACCCATTTGCAAACACTGTTTTTGATCCTTCAGTTAATACTCTACCTTCTGTAAAATTATCTCCTTTCCGGCAAACTGGCTTACCATTTACAAAAACATTGTTACTGCCACTAACGCAAAAATGTAGTGTTGCTTCTGCACAATAATCTCCTACTCGCACAACCGATTTATTCATCAATTAAGGTGTGTGATTCATATAGGTTATTACAATAAAAATGTAAGATCAAATAGAAATTTGTACTTGTGATAGTTTATATACCTTATTACAATTATGGTGGGAAGTATATCAACAATAAAAGCCGCAAGTAAATGGACTCTAAAGTTA
>NZ_JBNRJY010000092.1:0-352 GCF_059414725.1 Wolbachia endosymbiont of Tuta absoluta | reverse complement strand
ATGGCAAGCCTAAACCAGTTTTTTTGTTCCTTTTTTCGTATGTTTTCCGACGCTCGCGTTGTATATGTGCTCACGAAACTCATTTCATTGGATGTGTTTCGATATATTACAATTAGAGTGAAAAAGAGAGTCTTAATGCCAACGGGGAATACGCAACGTACACATTTTATCTTATTCATTTAGGGCCATTTTAGGGCTTATTTCTTATTTTTTCAATGGCTGTGTAATTCTTGCTTGGAATGGCATCACATTACTTCAATCCGTGGGTTTTAGAAAAAAGTGGCAAGGAATATAACTTTTTAAGCACTTGCGATCGATCCTTGACCATCACGTAACAATACTATTTTTCTTA
>NZ_JBNRJY010000091.1:0-478 GCF_059414725.1 Wolbachia endosymbiont of Tuta absoluta | reverse complement strand
TGTTGGCTTAATTACTCCACTAGCAGCAGATGTTAATAACACCTGGTCAAAGCTGAAAGAAGGTAAATCTGGCATCAAAGCAATCAATACAGATAGGTTCGACTCTTCTGATCGATCCAAAAGAAATTTGTAAAGGCCGTTGAGCATCGCACTGGTCACACTTATTCTGATTATGTATCATCTTTGAAAAGACTGAACTTTACTTCTCTTGAAATTCAACGAATTTTCTATATTTTTAGGACATTAATTTAATCCTCCGACTGAAAAGTAATCATATTGAACCATAGTTGGTTGGTTGGCACCTCGATTGCTGCCGTCATACTCAACGATAAAACCAAGGCTAAGTGTGTACCAACTTGGTCTATCTACACCTCACACGTCTATCGTTTGAAGTGTTTACTACAGAACGTTCTACAAAGAAAAGCACTAAATACCGCCATTTATCTCCAATTTACGTCTATCACATCACAAGCCAAAT
>NZ_JBNRJY010000090.1:0-8029 GCF_059414725.1 Wolbachia endosymbiont of Tuta absoluta | reverse complement strand
GCATCAGTTTAGGGTGTGTTTAGACGTAATTAAGGTGCGTTCAAGCCGAAAGTGCTCTCGAAAACGCTGAGAAATCAAATTAGCGTAAATCACATCAAGCGGGATTTACGAGTAAACTACGTGAACGTGAAATCTAATCATGTCGCTTACGTGGTTTTGCGTCTCAGCGTGACGTGTCACGGCGTATGATAGTTTCGTAGTGAACGTTTTGTTTAATTAGATATAGGTACGCAAATACACGATTATCTAACGAGAAAACGCTTAATCTTGAAGGTGTCTCCCTCTATGACTACAACTATAAATCTTGTTTACGTTTTACAAAAACCTTGATGAAAAGCCTTAGGTTTAAAACCCCTAGCAAGTTATTTATTTTCAAATAAGAAGCAGAGCGTGTTGAGAGATAAATATTCCAAAACATGTCATTGAAATAGTCTAACATCTCTCTAAATATTATATATTTCAAACCAAAAAAGGATCGATCGTGGATAACAGAGGAATGAGAATATTGAGAGACCCTTATACAAACAAACCTTATGTTAGATTTTTTGTTACTAAGCGTGTCGGTGGGGAGGTTGTCAACACCAGTGCTATTAAATTATTGAAAATTGCAAGCAAGTACTAAAATTTTTATGAAATAGTTGACATATTATACTTTTTATGTAATAATTAAATTATTGTTAATTTAAGGAGTAAAATATGTTAGAAAAAATAAAAGAGTTTTTTAAGTCGATTGCAAAAAAAATTGCATCAGGCTGGAAGTGGTTGTTTGGTGGTAAACCAAGTAATGCTAAACAAAATCTATCATCAGAGCAAGGAAAGTTTTCAAGCAAGACATTAACAAAAACTTTGGATAATACAGTTAATCATGAGAAGCCAGTAGCTGCAGATTATTCAATCCATAGTAATGGTGATGACAGTCGAGCTGAGATTACGCAATCTAAGGAACGTGATAAACTACCTATTATTGCCGGTATTTGTGAAAACACACCTGGAACGCTGGAACTATTTGTAAAGATAAAACATGCAAGTAAAGTTTTTTGTGGTGATATAGATCTTAGTGGTAATACTGATCTTAATTGGACTGATATTATTGATCGTTTAAAAGTATATACTCAACACGTCCAGTCCGAAAAAGGAGAAGTATTCCATATTACTTGTGATGAACCTAAAGGTGAGAAAAATGGTGTATTCTTGAATATAAAGTCAGTAGTATCTGGGGATAATAAAACTTCGTCTGACGAATTGGCCGCAATGAAGAAGATCTTAGGTCTGAATGAAAAGCAAGCAACCGTTGCCATAACTCAGATATCTAAAGATCCGATTATAGTTCCTAAATCAGAAATTTCTAGTTCTACAACAACACCAGCTGCTAGTAATGGTCTATGTGTTAGTGCATAATAATTGCTATAAACCCTTCAAAAGGAGCATCTTCTTTGGTGCTCTTTTTTTCTTTATACGTTCTCTATAGGAAAAGTTGACAGATTATGCTTTGTATATAATAATATAAATTATTAATTTAAGGAGTAAAATATGTTTAAAAAAATAAAAAACTTTTTTAAGTGGATTGCTGATCACATAGGAATTTCATGGATTGCAAGAAAAATTTCATCAGGCTGTAAGCGGCTGTTTGGTGGTAAAAAAAGTGAAACAAGTGTTGCGAAACAAAGCATATCACAGCAAGGACAATCTTCAGGTAAAACTACTATTGAAGAAAAAAACAAGAGTTAATAAATGCTTTTACTGCATCTCTTTCTAAGTTTAGAGAAGATTTATCTGATCTTACTCTGAGGAAATGACTACTGAATCAGAGGAGTTTTATGATGCAGAAGTTACATAACCAAGTTCAACAACTCGAGCACTAGCAACAGAAAGACATTGTGTCTCTAATCCGAGCAAAGTAGGAAGCGGTATTATTAATTAGTAAACAAATCCTTCACAAAAGAGCACCTCCTTTGGTGCTCTTTTTCTTTATAAGTTTTCTCCATAGGGAAAATTGACAAATTAAATTTTATATATAATAATTAAATTATTAATTTAAGGAGTGGACATGTTAAAAAAAATAAAAAACTTTTTTAAGTGGATTGCTGATCGTACAGGAATTTCATGGATTGCAAAAAAAGTTTTATCAGGTTGGAATTGGTTATTTAGCAGTAAAGCAAATGCTGCTCAAAAAAATATATCACCAAAGAGACCTTTAGATGAGAATGTAAATAAAAATAATACGTTGCCAAAAACTCTAGATGGTAATCAACTAATACTGCCAAAGCAGATAGATAGACCCAAAGTTTGTCTTGAAGTTATCGATGGTGAACTACTATTAACTATGATAAATAAAAATTATACAATCCTTGAAGAGAAACATAAGAATCCATGTCAATATAATGAATTTCATGCATTTGTAAGATGTGAAAGTGGAGATTTTCATATTACCGGCCCTTATCTCTCACAGAAAAGTATAGGTGGTGAGAGGAAGTCTGTGTCAATAACTTCAGTAAAGAAACAAATTGATGAAGGTTCTGTATTAAGTAATCCATTAGAAATGATACGTGTATTAGGCTTAGGTAAAAACAAAGAGTTCGTTAAAGTGGATAAGATAAATTACAAGCCATTAAAAACAAAAAAAACATCAGTAGTAGGTGGGCTTGAATTTGAAGGGAATAACTTTTGGTTAAATTTGGAAGAGTGTATAAACATTAAGGATTATAAAAGTAGTTTAACCAAGAACGCATATCATCCTAAGTTTCTTGTATATCTAAAGTGTAATAAAGGAGAATATTGCATTACTGGTAGGAGTGTTAATTCTCCTGAGTATGTTAAACATTTAATTGTAGAATCAATAATAAAGAAGAACAAAGATGGGAAGTATATCGATAGCGATAAAATATTAGTTCAAGACAGTATTGAGAATGTGAAAAAAATGTTAGGATTGGAGAATGATGTAACAGAGATTAAAGTGGGTAGTATATCTAATCAGCCATTTGAATCTATAACACCTACTATTACGGCACAACAAGCGGGTGACAATACAACTATTGATCCATTTGCAGTAACAAGAGAATCTTCTACTATCAACATTTTTAACGGAAACTTAGAACTACGTCTTGCAGATGATATTCAACAAAATCTAGAGGATTATAAGCATCCAAGAAACAAAGGTAAATATCGTATGAAAATACACTGCAATAAAAATGATTTTAATATTAATTTTAGTAAAAGAGATAACGATGATGGTTCCGTATCTCTAATTATTAATATACTACAAAAAGATAAACTCCAACTTTTTCATGTATGGCAAATGAAAAAGTCCTTAGGCTTCAAGAAAGGTTCAACATTTGTTGTAATAGATTCTATTGAAAGTTTTAAAGCGCCAACAAATAATGGCGTGCCAAGTTCAGAAACTACTAGTCTGGAAGCAAAGAACGCTAACTGTAATAAATCTCTATTAGTTAATGCACATAAAGAAAAAGATGAGCATAATACTGATGCTAGTCACAAGATAATACAACAAGAGGTTAATAATGAGGATAATGAACAAGAGAAGTTTTATGATGCAGAAGAGGAATTAGATGATGATTTTCATGATGCACGAGAGGAGGACCTTTGTAATGTGTTAAAGGCACAACCTCGCTCAATAACTGGAGAACCAGAAGCACAAATACATTATATCTCTAATCCGAGTATAGTAAGAAACGGTTATTATTAAAACAAACCCTTCAAAAGGAGCACCTCCTTTGGTGCTCTTTTTTTCTTTATAAGTTCTCTCCATAGGAGAAAATTGACTAATTACAATTTTTCGTATCAATTTTCAATAGATTCATCGATGTATAGCTATAGTTTTATCAGTGTAAGGCTAAATATGCTAAGCTTATAAAGATGACAAAGCTTCAAAAAAAGCCTAACATAGTGGAAAAAGCTTTATGAAAATCAAAGTTGGAGTAATAGGCTGCTTAGGCAGAATGGGTAAGAAAATACTCAATGAATTAATTACGAATACCAAAGTGGAAATAGCAGGTGCTGTTGCTCGCTTGGGCAGTGAGTATATAGGCTTAGATATTGGGCCTATTGTAGGCAATAATTGCAATTTAGGAATCAAAATTACAAGTTCTATTAGTGAGGTATTTGAATCGTCCGATGTTGTAATAGATTTTACAACTAAAGAATGTATGCTAGAATGCCTTAAGGCGGCCGTGAAATTTAAAAAACCGCTAGTTAGTGGCACAACTGGAATAGAAGGTCTAAATTTAAAAGAATATGCTGCTAAAGTTCCAATATTATGGTCAGCAAATATGAGTATAGGAGTTAATGTGTTGCTGAAATTGGTAAAAGAAGCTGCCAAGCTTTTAGGTAATGAGTATGACGTTGAAATTTGGGAAATGCATCACAATTTAAAAAAGGATTCACCATCTGGAACAGCTATAGAGTTTGGTAAAGCAGTTGCTAACGCTGCAAAAGTGGATTTTGAGCTCAATCAATATTCACATAATAATTCAAATATAAGAGGGAAAGGAGGAATAGGCTTTGCAGTATCTCGTGGAGGTGGAGTAATAGGAGATCACAGTGTCATGTTTGTCAATTCCGATGAACGAGTAGAATTAAATCACAAGGCAATTGATCGTACAACGTTTGCTAGAGGGGCGGTTCAAGCAGCAATATGGTTGTGCGAGAATAAAACTCCAGGACTTTATTCAATGCAGGATTTAGTATGAGCGATAAATACGCTTTCGTTAAAAATTTAAATCTTTGGTATGGCTCTAAACAAGTTTTATTCGATATAAATTTGAATATTTGCAAAAAGAAAGTCACAACTTTTATCGGACCTTCTGGGTGCGGTAAATCGACATTTTTGCGTTGTTTCAATCGTATGAATGATTACGTACCTGGATGTAGAGCGACTGGTGAACTGGTAATCGATGGGCTGGGTAATATATATTCACGTGATATGGATGTTGTATTGCTCAGAGCAAAAGTTGGTATGGTATTTCAAAAACCCAATCCTTTTCCAAAGTCAATATATGATAATGTTGCTTATGGGCCTAAATTGCATGGCATGGTGAAAAATAAGCAAAAATTAGATGAAATAGTAGAAAGTAGTTTAACTAAGGTTGGTTTATGGGAAGAGTTGAAAGATAGATTGCAAGATAGTGCACTAAATTTATCTGGTGGCCAGCAACAAAGATTATGCATTGCTCGTGCAATTGCAGTAAAGCCAACTATTTTATTAATGGATGAACCATGCTCTGCTCTTGATCCAATGGCAACCAATGCAATCGAAAATCTTATACAAGAATTGAAATTGAGGTTCACCATAATTATGGTAACTCATTCGATGAAGCAAGCTAAAAAATTATCTGACAGCATAGTTTTCTTTTGCAATGGCAAGATTGTTGAATTCGGAAGTACTCAAGAAATCTTTGAAAATGCTCAGTCTCCTTTAACGAAGGAGTATATTCTGGATCATTAGCTTAATAATTGATATTTTAATTTTTTCTATGTATAATTTTATCAAGTTTATTGTGATAGGGGGTTAAAATGTTTAGTACAAGTGAAGCAACAAAAAAGTTGTTTAAAGCTATTGAATTTCAAAATGCTAGTGGTGAAAGAATAACACCTGAGGAAGCTTGGAATCATTTTCAACAAGCATTGAAAGAAGGAGCGAATGTTAACGCTTTTGAGGATGGGATGACACCTTTGATGTGCATTATTTCAGCTTTTGTTACTAGTAATAACGAGGAACATCAATATTTAGAGCTTATGGCTAAGTTGCTTGTACAGCATAAAAAAATTGATGTAAATATTAAAAGCAAGCAAGCTGTTATGGAGAGAAGACCAAAGGAACATGATGGTTATCCAGTTTACGAATTTGAGGAGAGAGAAGTAGTAGATAGGAGTCCATATCTTCGCTGCATATACCTTGACAATTCACAACCTGTTAATGAAGGATTTATACCTCAAAATTATGCTCGTGTAGAGGAGGAAATTAAGACCGGCAAGAAGGAAAAAAATACAGCTCTACACATTGCTTGCAAGTTGGGAAATGTAAACATGATAGAAATATTACTTACACATCCAAATATCAAACCTAATATTAAAAACTATGAAAACAAAAGTCCAAGAAATTGTATTGCAGGACATGTCAAGAAAGCAATAGAACCAGAATTCCTAAAGATAGAAGCAGTCGCTCAAAAAAGGAAACAAACTAATTATGCTTGTGCTTTTTTGTTATCTGGAGTATTTGCTGTTGGTCTATGTTTCGTAGTTGACAACCCAGTTCCACTTGCTGCAACTTCGTTGCTTTTTTTTGCAATAGGATGTGGTTTTCTGTATAGAGCAAATACAGTTATTAATGATGTAAGCTTCTCTCAAGTTATTGTGAACGAACGTGCTAGTGATTTATCTGTTCAGGTAAGGTGTCATTCCAGCACTTGATGCTGGTTTTCATTTAATCTCATTGAATTTAGCATAAGCTCAGTTTACTTGTAAATTTTTCTGGATCCCAGTGTCAGCTACTAGGATGACAGGAGTATGAAATGGGTCTACTTGACCATTTAGTTGTCTTTTCTCGTCTACCTTATTTTATCACTCTGCTGAACGGATACCTTTATTTTCAATAATTTTGTTAGCAATAATACGGCTTTCAAAATCGATACTTGTTATGTCAGATAGTGATTTAATATCAGAGTACTTGTCAAAATTTTCTATTGTTGATTTTACTACCTCTAATATTTCTAAGAAACCGATTCGTGACTTCAAAAATTCGTTAACAGCTATCTCATTTGCAGCGTTCAAAACAATACTATTTGTATGTGGAGAAGAAGAATTTAACACTTCCATGCTTAGCTTTAGTGAAGAAAAACATTTGTGGTCTGGTTCTTGAAAGGTCAATTTTTTTTGTTTTGTTAAGTCTAACTTGTAGTTCAAAGTTGATCTTTCTGGCCAAGACAAAGCATATGCAATGGAAATTTCCATATCAGTTTCTGCAAGCACAGCAAAGCTAAACCCATCCTGGTAAACTACAACTCCATGTACTATCGATTCAGGATGCACTACTGCTTCAATTCTATTTGGGCTAATTTTAAACAAATGATGTGCTTCTATTATTTCTAGTGCTTTATTCATCATTGTTGCACTATCAACTGATATTTTCTTTCCCATTTTCCAAGTAGGGTGACTTAGTGCCTGATTTACTGTGATATTTCTTAATTGTTCAAGGCTATAATTTAAAAATGGTCCACCAGAGGCAGTGAGTATAATCTTTTCTACACATTTATCATCATTTTGCAAAACTTGAAAAATTGCGTTGTGTTCAGAGTCGATGGGAATTATTTGTACGCTCCTTTCTTTAGCTTTTTTAAGTAGTAACTTACCACCGCAAACAATACTCTCTTTGTTTGCTAGAGCAATAACTTTAGTACCGCTTTCTATAACCTTTATAACTGGCTCAAGGCCTGCGATGCCAACTATTGCAATAACTGAGAGATCAACGGGTAGAGAAGCAACATTTGCTAGACCTGGAGCACCAACTTCTACTTTGACGTTTGTACCAAGTAGATCTTCTTTTAAATCTTTGTAGAACCTTTCATCAGAAATGGCAGCATATTTTGCATTAAGTAGATTTGCCTGTTGTGCTAGCAGAGCAAAGTTAGAATTGGCACTTAGTGCTTCCACCTGATATTCTTCCTTTCTCTTTAAGAGCAAATCTACAGTCTTTTTTCCAATGCTTCCTGTTGATCCTAAAACTGAAACTTTTTTCACTAATTACAATAAAATCTTCTTAGTTATTTAGTAACCAAGCTCATGATCATCACCAACAGATGGTGAAGGACCAGGTGAAAAAGATTGGCCATGATGATCACCTGCATCATGCATATCATGCAAACCATCAGCACTATGAGCTATTTCATTGTTAGAGTGGGGATAATCATCCGGATGATGCCCCTCATCACCGTAGTCCATACCCATTCCTTCTGATGGCATATCTTCTCCACCTCCACCTGAAAAATATTCAGCAAGACTTTCAAGAAATTTTATG
>NZ_JBNRJY010000089.1:0-1116 GCF_059414725.1 Wolbachia endosymbiont of Tuta absoluta | reverse complement strand
CAAAACTTACCATAAAAACAGAAGAGTATCGTGCTGGTGGTATGGATATTACAGTAAATATTGATATCTTACTATTACCCACAAATATAAAGTTCGTGAGCAAGTCGCCATCCTTCTGCTAGATCGATCCTTCAAACTACTCCCAGGTGTAAGACAGGGTGAAGTTATATCCCCGAAACATTTCATCAATTCGCTGGAGGATATCTTTAAAACTTTGCAGTGGAATGGACTAGGCATCAACGTCAACGGCAAATATCTCGCAAATGTACACTGCCGCGATCGATCTCACTGCTAAGACAGGTTGGTATCTGTTTTTGCCTTTTACTCGTGGTACAAACAAGCTCAGATTTGGTTGTGTTGAAAATGGTACCTTCTTCCTGTGTGTGTATTATAATCTCACTGCTTACCCAGGTATCTGTTTCTGCCTTCATTTATTGTACAAAGACGTTTAGCTCTGGTCCTTATGCAGCATACAAAAGTTATGATAGCATTTTAAAGTATGGCAGGACCTGAACATGATTTTTAGACTATTATTGATTATTGTAAGTAAGTGGTTAACTTTTTTGAATACTTTGATGATACATTGAGAAAATGCTACCAATGTCTGTGGCTGCAAACTGTATTTATATGGAAATCAAAGTATGTTTTAGCTGCATTTGCAAGCCAAAGATTATCTGAAATAAATCAAAATATTAATTCTTACTCTGCCAACTTCTACATTTCAGTTCTTGGAAAGAACATTTTTTTTATTATGTCCACAGTTCTTCCCACACTATAAATCACCACTTTAAATTTATAACTCTAATCCTGTTGTTATCAGTTTTTAATATTTTTTAACTGATAGCAAACAGGGTTTGATTCATGCATTATGACTCATTTCTAAACTTTACATGCCCTACCAGCAGCACAGTAAAAGATCGATCTGTCAACCTCGCTGAAGAAGGCTGTAAGCAGCCAAAACGTAGAGGCATAAACTCTGTACCTAATTTAAAAATTTAAATAAATATAAAAAAAAAAAAATATCAAAAAAATACAAAATCCAACCACAATAAAAGTATAAAAATCATCAAAAAAAAAAAAAACAAACACACATTACAAAAATAAAAAAAAAAAAAA
>NZ_JBNRJY010000088.1:0-2324 GCF_059414725.1 Wolbachia endosymbiont of Tuta absoluta | reverse complement strand
CTGAAGAAGAAGCTCGTGAAATGCTCAGTGAAGACGATGGAGTTTTAGTGCAAGATAAGCGCGAAGATGGTGGATATATGACTCAGATTGATGTTGTGCAAGAGAATGCCGTATACCAACCAATAATTAATAAAAGAGTGGGAATCAATCTACCCTCAAAAAATAAATAAAATATAAATAAATTTATAAAAAAAGCTGCTACACAACCGCCTGATACTAACTTTAATATTAATCAAAGACTCTTTTGGGTTGGATCGATCTACAACCAACTAATCTTTCCTCTTTACTATAAATGTTTAAGGTTTTTTTGGATTTTACCATTAGGGCCTCAGAGTATTTGAAATCTTTGCTGGTTGGCTTGGTGGGGAGCAAACGTTCTTTGACTTATTAGTATGGTTGTTCAAAGAACCAGCCCAATCAGACTGGGATTAGGAGTTGTTCTGAAAATAATGGATCGATCAAAATTTGATTGGGAAGAATGCAGAACCTCAAGGCGATGAACTAATGGTCTTTACTTATTTCAACAAATCATCAATAAAAAACAAGCCTCTCACTGTAACAGAGACTTTTATAAAACTCATGCTTCAACTAAAAGGAGTGTCTGTCGAGAAAGCATTGGCAATTGCAAAAGTTTACAGCACTCCTAAAGCACTAATACAGGAATATGAAAACTGTAGCCAAAAACAAGGAGAAACATTACTAGCTAATTTGAAATATGGTAATTTAAACAAAAACGTAGGACCAATGGTCAGTAAAGCAATTTACAAGTTTTTGGTATGGGAAGAGGAGCAAGACTAAATATTTTTTAAACTAAAAATTATAATGCTAAGTGTGGGCCATGCTGAATTCTCCGCTGGCTACCCAAGGGATAAATTAAGTGACAAAATATAAATAAGCATCACTACCTTTGAAAGTAATATTGCAATCTTAATATTGTTGTAGTTGTTATTGTATTTAATAGGCTGATAGTGGAATTTATTCTGCCAAATATTTCATTTGGCCTTGTGTCGTGTTTATACAGGGTTATTTTTTATTCACCCCGGAAAATTTACAGGGTGATTCTATTCATGATTTTGAACAACTTTTATTAAGGGGTCACCTGCGAAATCGCGAAACAAAAAACAGCTGCTCCATAGAAAAATTCATACCTACTCAAACAAAATGTATGGAACAGTTGGATTTTTTTTCGAGATTTTGCAGGTGACCCCATAATAAAAGTTTTTCAGAATCATGAGTAGAATCACCCTGTAAAATATCCGGGGTGAATAAAAAATAACCCTGTATAGAATAAAAAGGAAATTAATAGCAGAAAAAATAGTGCGTGTGTGTGTCTAATCAAAGATTCTTTAAACTCATGTAAATCAACAATGTCTCTGTTTAGGCATAAAAACTTACTACATATAATCAAATGAAAAGTATATTAGGAGTTCTAAGGAACTCCTACCTCTTTCATTAGCTTCAAAAACATTACACATTCTTAGTAATCTACGTCACACACTACAATTAGCTTCGAAACGGTCCAGTTTTCAAAAATGTTAAGTGGTGTCCAAAAAGACAAACAATCTCACATACCAACAGGAGACCTATCTTATCTAACATCATTTTAATTTGTAATGATGATAGATTTATATCAAAATTACATAGTATGAGGCGTATCATATGTGGTAGTTTAAGGTTGTGGGAAAACTATAGGAGTGAGTTGGATGATAATGGAAGGGGATAAAATTGACCTCACTAAGTCAATAAGCGTAGTAAGTTTCTCATCAAATTATACTGGTTTTTTTTTTTCATATTACTCACAGAGCACTGAAAAGTCACTTGCTGTCACCAGACGTGCGCGAAGTTTTTTGGTCTGTGGTATTTCTGTATATAGGCGGTTCACCCACTTGCCGCCCATCGCTGCGTATTTTTGACACATGCGTCTGTCAGACGCGTACAAATACGGCTACGGTGCATTACGGAGACGTCTGTCAAGCCGTTTTACAGACGCATTCAGACCGGCGCGCAGCCGCCAATACTTACTTTGTGTTCAGACATACAGACAGACAGAAACACTTTATTGATTACTTGATAATTATAACTTATACAAGAACAATTTTCGAGTGACTTGATTGCCCCCGACAACGACGAAACTTTGCGCTCGCTCCACGCCAAACATCCTTCGCCACTAGCTGCTTGCCAGTTGGTATCTCTCCGCAGCACCTTAAAGACCTCGTGTGCTACTCCACAGGAGCTGTTGGTAATAATCTTGCTTCGAGCCTGGCCTCTCTTGCCAACGTCATGTTGGCCGGGAAAGTTAACACGGAGGTGCTGGACATCTTATA
>NZ_JBNRJY010000087.1:0-242 GCF_059414725.1 Wolbachia endosymbiont of Tuta absoluta | reverse complement strand
TCAAGGGCACAACCTCCAAATCGACATCGTTTACAGCGTGGACTACCAGGGTATCTAATCCTGTTTGCTCCCCACGCTTTCGCACCTGAGCGTCAGTCTTCGTCCAGGGGGCCGCCTTCGCCACCGGTATTCCTCCAGATCTCTACGCATTTCACCGCTACACCTGGAATTCTACCCCCCTCTACGAGACTCTAGCTTGCCAGTTTCAAATGCAGTTCCCAGGTTGAGCCCGGGGATTTCAC
>NZ_JBNRJY010000086.1:0-2881 GCF_059414725.1 Wolbachia endosymbiont of Tuta absoluta | reverse complement strand
TTTTTAAGTCGATAAACACACCGAGAACTATTTTTTTAATATCAATATTATGCCTGATTTTCGTTACCAGGTCAACAGTTGCGGCAAGAGTGTTGCTTTTGGGCCGGAATCCGAATTGTCTGTCTGAAATGAAGTTGATAGATTCTAGATAGGCATCTAAGCGTTTGTAGAGTATCTTTTCAAAGATCTTTGAACACACTGGTAGCACTGAAATTGGCCTATAGTTACTGGGATCAGTTTTGGGGCCTGATTTATGAATCGGACTTACTTTGGCCAATTTTAGAGATGTGGGAAAGTGCGCCTGTGTTAGCAAATCGTTAAAGCATTTAGTAAGGCTTTCTACAATAAGAGGTGTTATACATTTTAGCGCTTTTGTACTGATTCCATCTAGACCGATACTTGTATTAGAATCTAAACCATTAATGATTTGAGTTACTTCATCTACGGTAGTAGGCTCAAATGATGTAATTCGGTGAACGTTCGTTTGTGTTGTAGGTATGAGTGATGAAAGAGTGTTTGTGTTGTTTGTTGTGTCATAAGGAGGTGATATGTCTTTTGCAAGTTGGGCTCCGATATTGGAAAAGAATTTGTTAAGCGCGTGACATATTTCAGTAGGGTCAGTTATGGTTTTCATGTCAATTATAAGCTTGGAAGGGATAGCGTTATTTTTAATTTTGTTTGCAGAGAGGTAGTCAATGAGTTCCCACGTTTTCTTAGGTTCCTTGTAAAGTTTGATGAATTTTCCATAGTAATAATTGTCCTTTGTTTTCTTTATTAGGGTTGCTGTAGCATCTTTCTTTTCATTGAAAGCGTTTTCTAGACTTTTATTTGTAGGGTTATTTTTATGTTCCGTCCAAAGTTCATTCTTTAGGTTAATTTCGTTTATAATATCTATGTTTATCCAATCTTCTTGGGGAAGATTTAAAATTTTAGATTTCGTTATTTTACTTTTGTCTATCAGTTCTTTAACTTCATTTTCTAGGTCTTGATAGTTAGGGATATTTAGTAATTTTTGTTGTTTCGTTAACTGGTATAATTTATCATAGTCCAGTGCATTGTAGGTGACACGTTGTTTAGCTAGAGGTTTCTGTCTTTTCAGTGTTAGATAAATTTGTCTGTGGTCAGACAATGAAGATTCGATCAGAGAGAGATGAAATTTATCATTGATCAAGTCGGTGCTCACGTGATCTATTATCGACGCCGCAGCAGTGGGAGTCTTTCTAGTGTAGTATTTTTGGGTAACTTTGTTTAAGATTTTATAGCCTTCCGCTTTTAGGGTACTAACGTATGATTCCTTTTGTTTTAGTTTTTGTTTTTTGGACCCCTTTTCAAGCAGATTTACATTGAAATCACCAAACAAGATTACTCTCTTTTGCTGATGTAGTTGCAACTCTAGTTTGTCAATGAATTCCTTGTAATCTGTATTTCCAGGATAGTAGATAATGCCTATGTTGACTGAGTATTTGTCTAATTTTATCCAAAGGTAATTATTGCCTCCAGAGTAGGTTGATTCAACAAGTGTGTGCTTTAGGTCGTTATGTATATAAGCTGAAACTCCGCCGCCAACCTTGTCGTCTCGTAAATTGAAATAATGGGTATAATTCGGTAGTTGAAATTTTAGGGCTTGTTCTTCAGATTTGAACCATGTTTCTGTTAGTAAGACAATATGTGTGGATGTATTAATAGATCGTAGGATACATTGTAGTTCATCAAATTTATTGCACACACTTCGAGCATTGAGGTAAAGAAAATTTAAACATGCCTTGATGTTTTGAAGGTCAGGGTATGTGGTGACTATTTCGTGTGTTACGTCGTCAATCTTTGAATCCTGTATAGTTTGTTGGGTAGATTTTAGTTTTTTGGAGTTTTTTAGTATCAACAATCTTTGGAATTCCTTTCACATACTTGATAGTGATATTTGTAAGAGAAACGGGGTTTTTAAATTAAGACTGCGCCCTCGCAGTCGGGTGTTTTGATCATAATTAAAGAAGGCATGTAAATCTTAGAGGTCGTATTATAATGAGTATTTTGCTTCACTCACCAATTTTACCAATAGGCGTATCCACGGGCGATACAATATGGCAGCCGGGATGCGAAAAATCACTCTCTTTCAGTCTCACATTCTTCTCCGGAATTTCCACGTCGAATAAATGCAGTTTTCTATATGTTTGTACTATTTCACCCTTGTTGTTGATTATTACGTGCGTGTTGTACATTTTTGACGGATCTTTCTCGTCCTGAAATTATTTATGAACTCAATATTCTATAAATGAAAATAAGAAATTGAAAAAATGTCAGCGCCCGCCGGGACTTAAACCCGGGACCGTGGGGTACCGTCCCACTGCTCTGCCAACTGAGCTACCGGCGCCTCGACTGACACTTGCCAATTTTTCTATCTCTTGGTACTTGTCTCGAAGCGACGTACAAGCGACATCTAGTATAAGTTATTGTAACGAATACTATGGTAAAAGAGGAAATCAGAACATATGTCATGGCTACGGGATTGAAACCGAAATTCCGAAAAATAGTAAATCTGATATTTCAACGAAAAATCGTTGAAAAAAAGAGCTTCAAAACCGTTTAAAACAAATTTTGGAAAAATCGAGAAATTTGGTGTTTATTTTCAGATCGATCATTTAAATTCGCCCCTTTATTTAAAAGATATTTGATTATTTCTATATGACCATTTTTAGCAGCACAAAATAGGGGTGTCCGTAATTTCAAGTCTTTACTTTCGATTGGTACATTTTTATCATTTATCAAATATTTAACTACTTCTAAGTGCCCGTTTTCGCAAGCAAGATGTAGTGGCGTTATTCTAGCATAAGTAGGAATATCTGGGTTAACTGAATGTTGTTCCACTAAGAGTTTCAATATATTC
>NZ_JBNRJY010000085.1:0-8701 GCF_059414725.1 Wolbachia endosymbiont of Tuta absoluta | reverse complement strand
AAGATCGATCTCTTCCTGAGTATCGCAAAGCCGTAGAAAAAACGAGTAATTTCATGGAGATATGCTATAGCATAGATTTAGTGGTAGAGCTGACGCTACAGCCAATAAAAAGATTTGATATGGACGCAGCCATAATTTTTTCAGACATTTTAATAATAGCTGACGTTTTAGGTTGTGATGTGAATTTTGTTCGCGGTGTGGGTCCAATAATAAAACCTGTGAAAAGCTCTGAGGAGTTAAAAAATTCACAAGAATTTGAAACTAAAACCTTTCCAATCTTAAATGCCATCAGGAAAGTAAGAAGCCAATTATCAGAGGAAAAGTCCCTTATAGGCTTTGCTGGAGGGCCGTGGACGGTAGCTTCCTACATCATAGAGGGTGGTAGTAGTAAAACTTTTTCTAAAGTATTACATTTCTGTTCCCTAGAACTAGAAGAAGTAATTAAAAAAATAACAGAAGCGACAATTATTTATCTAATCAAACAGATAGAGTTTGGAGCAGATGTTATTCAGTTATTCGACAGCAATGCTGGTATATTGCAGGGAGAACTGTTTGAAAGGTATGTAATCAAGCCAACAAAGGAAATTGTTTCAGCAATAAAGAATAAGTTTCCTGATTTTCCTATAATAGGTTTTCCACGCTCTGCTGGAAATCTTTATAAGGATTACTATGAGAAAACAGGTGTATCTGCAGTAAGTATAGATTATAATGTTCCAATAGAATGGGCGAAAGCAAATCTAAAAATTCCTCTGCAAGGGAACCTTAATCCTAGTCTTTTGGCCTACAATAAGGCAGAAGCAATTGAAGAAGCAAAGCGTATAATAGATTGTTTTAGAGGGTTACCTTTTATATTTAATCTTGGACATGGAGTGCTTCCTGATACTCCGGTTGAAAATATTGCTGCATTAGTGGACCTAGTAAGAAACTACTAAAACTCTTGTATGAAAAGCCTTTATGAGGGTGGAATGAAAACCTTACTTGACAAATCTTTACACTTTCCTTATTATGGCAATAAGAGTATTTATCCTTGTTTTTGGGCTCAACGACAAAATTCAGTAAAAAAACTCAGATATCTATTGGCAGGTTACAAAAAATTATAGCGGCTGCATGTCTTTTTTATTTTTTCTACATTCAGCCAAATCGCGCTTATTTTAAGCGTTAGCACATTATTACAATGCCAATTTACATTATTATAGGGTCAAAACTCGCTATACGGGGATTTATTTGCCTTTTTAAATTTATTAAGCTTTTTAATATCTATAGTTAATATATTTAAGAGTACAAAAATACCAACCTTTATGTAAAATAATAAAACTTCTAGCTTTTTTGTTGTGTAGAGTTTATCATTTTTATTTAACTTTAGTGAGATTATGTCAGACCTTGCAAAGAGGATGTCTCTGATAAAACCATCGCCTACAATCGCTGTGACCGATAAGGCAAACAGATTAAAAAGCGAAGGAAAGAAAATTTGCGTTTTAGCTGCGGGAGAGCCGGATTTTGACACTCCAGATCATATAAAAAAGGCAGCTATTCAATCGATAAATGAAGGCAAAACTAAATATACTGCTGTTGATGGAACGCGTGAGCTTAAAGAGGCGATAATCAATAAGTTAAAAAGGGATAACATTCTAGAATACACACTTAGCCAAATCTGTGTTGGTGCTGGTGCTAAGCAGGTGTTATTCAATTTGTTCATGGCAACAATTAACCCTGGGGATGAAGCTATAATACCAGCTCCTTATTGGGTTTCATATGTTGATATGGTAAGTCTTTTTGGCGGACTGCCAGTTGTTGTAGGGTGCAAACAAAACTTTAAGCTGATACCGGAGTTACTGGAAAGCAATATAACTGAGAAAACTAAGTGGTTAATTCTCAACTCACCAAATAATCCAGCAGGAATTGTCTATACATATGATGAATTGAAAAGCATAGCGCAAGTATTGCTTAAACATCCACATGTGAATGTTGTTACAGATGATATTTATGAGCACATAGTATACGACGAAAAGTTTTTTACCATTGCTCAGGTTGAGCCAAAACTTTATGATAGAGTTTTTGTGGTCAATGGAGTATCAAAAGCCTATGCAATGACTGGCTGGAGAATAGGTTATATTGCAGGTAGGAGTGATATAGTAAAAGCTATTTCTACACTGCAGTCTCAAAGTACTTCTAACCCAAATTCAATAGCACAAGCAGCAGCAGTTGAAGCGTTAAACGGTGATCATAGTTTTTTGAAAGAAAGAACAAAAATCTTTAAGGATCGTAGAGATTTTGTAGTAAAAAAGCTAAATTCTGCTTCAGGATTGTCAGCATCTATTCCACAAGGTGCATTCTATTTGTTTGTCGCATGTGAAGGTTTATTGGGTAAGAGCACGAAAAGTGGTAAAGTAATAAATAGTGATCTTGATTTTGCTGAATATTTGTTGGAAGACCATTTAGTTGCTGTTGTTCCAGGAATTGCGTTTGGTCTGAAAAATTTTATCAGAATTTCTTATGCAACCTCTCAGGAACAATTAGAAATTGGATGTAATAGTATTATTAAAGCATGTGAAATGCTAAGTTAACTTTTTAATATTCTTATGTATAATATTTCAGTAAGATAGAGTTGATTTATGGCGTGGGTATATTTGCTATTAGCTGGTTTGGTTGAAATAATATGGACCACAGCACTGAAATATAGCAATGGCTTTACTCGTGTTATACCTGTAGTAATTATTTTAGTTAGCGGTTCTGTAAGTCTTTACTGGCTATCGTTAGCAATGAAGTCTATCCCCCTTGGAACATCTTATGCAGTTTGGACTGGTATAGGCTCTATAGGTGCAGCGATAATAGGAATAATGTTTTTTAATGACCCAGTAAATTTTGGGCGTTTATTTTCCCTTGCTTTGGTAGTGCTGGGTATTATAGGATTAAAAGTATTTTCCAATTAGGAAAAGTTAAGTACGTCTATTTTACCATCTCAGGACTTTCTACTAAAGTTGCCTTGGATTTTTCGGTTCTTGAAGAGGGCATTCCTATTGATTTAGCAAGTACCTTTCTGATGTTCAATGTTTCATTTTTCTCATTTTGTTGAATTAAGTTAATATCGTTTATTTTATTCATTAAATCTTTTCCTTCCTTTAAAATTTTTAAATCGCTTTCGTTGATATGATGTTCATTTTTAAATTCTGCAACGATTTCTTTCTTCTTTGGATGAGTATTCAGAAATTCTAATATCTGGTGTTTAGCAACAGCTTGAATAAATTTCTTATCGTGAAATATTGAATTGTTATGTAGTTCTTCTAGGCTTTTATCATATTGTTTTGCTTCGTTTACAGTAAGTTTTATTATTTCTTCTGTGCTACTTAAAAGTTCCCTGTATAACTTGTCGTATCTATTGCCTGTGTGTGCGGCAAATGTTTGTTCAATGTATTTTGTTATGTAGTTTTGTAGCGTATTGTCTATTGTACCTATGTTCATTCACTCACCTTGCTTTTATATTATATTTTACACACAAAAAGGTTAATATTTAGTTAACTACAGCGTTTCTGATACTGAATTTCATTAAAAATTATATTATTTAAAGTATAATCGGTATCACGAAATAAAAGCGTAAGTAAAATGAATTTTGTAACAAAACTAAAACTTATAGTAAAAAAAATAAAGCTTAAGATGAACAAGGGTAAAATTATAAAAATCCTTATCATCTGTGGTATAATTTTTTTCATATACCTTATCCATGAACCAGTTATAGATATGCTAAAAGGTCTCTTTTAAGAAAGATACTCGGATTAGAGTAGCTATTTACAAAAGTGTTGCTCCTTGCTGATAAAATACCTATAATTCTGTTTTTTAGGTAATATTAGGATTGCAGAGAAACTTTTTCATATGGTTGCTAGCATCACTATTTTATGCATACCAGTATATATTGCGTGTAATTCCAAATATAATCGCGCCTGAATTAATAACAAAATTTAACATAAGTATTACAGATGTTGGTCAATTTGGTGGGCTATATTATATAGGCTATACGCTTGCTCACATACCTGTTGGTCTTGCCCTTGATAGATTTGGGCCAAAGTTTGTTTTACCTGCGTGTATTGTCTTAACATTTGCTGGAACATTGCCGCTAATATGCTTTGATCAGTGGTATTACTCAATACTTGGTAGAATGATTGTTGGAGTTGGGTCATCTGCTTCAGCAATTGGGCTTTTCAAAGTTGCAAGCATGTATTTTTCACAAGAAAAATCAGCAAGGATGGCTAGCTTATCTATAATAATAGGGTTACTGGGAGCTATTTATGGTGGATTACCTCTAGACTTCTTGCTCAATAAATTTGGTTGGAATTATGTTATATACACTTTCTCAGCGTTTGGTTGCTTGCTCGCCCTACTTTTATTCTTAATAACGCCAAATTCTAACATAGAGGAGAGTAGAAATGACAACATACTTCAAGATTTAAAAACTGTACTTTTCAATAAACATATCATTCTAATCAGCTTTTTTGGGGGCTTGATGGTTGGGCCACTAGAAGGTTTTGCTGATGGTTGGGCAAAAGCGTTCTTATGTGAAGCATATCAAATGACCGGAGATTTGGCATCTTCACTTTCCTCTCTCATGTTTATAGGTATGGGAGCTGGATCATTCTTTCTCGCTTATTTACTGGAGAAGTATCCAGACAAACATTACGAGGTGATTATTGCGTGTTCTTTTGCAATGATCGCTAGCTTCCTCTTGCTTTTTACACAATTTGGCGGTTTATATATTGCATTACCTACACTTCTTGTTATCGGCTTTGCATCTGGGTATCAGGTAATTACTATTTACAAGGCAATAAGTTATGTAAACAATAACTTGGTAGGCTTAGCCACAGCTGTATCAAACATGATAGTTATGGTTTTTGGCTATTTTTTTCATACTGGAATTGCAAAAATAATAGACTTATGTTGGAATGGAACGGTAATACAAGGAAATCCTGTGTATGGTACTGAGTTACTAGTAAAAGCAATATCAATTATTCCTGTATGTTTGCTTTTGGCTGTTTTTGGATTTATGTGGTTAAGGAAAAGGTCTTATGACAATTGCTTCAGAAAGGATTTGTAACTCTGAAAATAATTTAAAGTCTTGTGATAATGAAGTTTATCTCTCTATAGAGAAGGAACTGCAGCGTCAAAGATCGCAGTTGCAATTGATTGCATCGGAGAATTTTGCAAGTAAAGCAGTGATGGAAGCACAGGGTTCTTTTCTGACTAATAAATATGCAGAAGGTTATCCTGGTAAAAGATATTACTGTGGCTGTGAGTATGTAGATGAAGTTGAAAATCTGGCTATAGAAAGGCTTTGTAAGCTGTTTAATGTTAAATTTGCAAATGTTCAACCTCACTCTGGTTCTCAGGCAAATCAAGCAGTGTTTGCTTCACTACTTACTCCGGGTGATACAATACTTGGATTGTCACTGAACTGCGGTGGACATTTAACTCATGGTGCAGCACCAAACCTTTCTGGTAAGTGGTTTAAGTCGATTCAGTATACAGTTAATAGAGACACTTACCTGCTTGATATGGATGAGGTGGAAAGGCTAGCGCTGGAGCATAAACCAAAATTAATTATTGCTGGTGCTTCTGCTTATCCAAGAAAAATAGATTTCGAGCGCTTTCGTGAAATTGCGAATAAAGTTGGTGCATATCTGCTTGCAGATATTGCTCACTATTCAGGGCTTATTGCTGCAGGTTGTTACCCATCACCTGCTGAATATGCGCATATTATAACTTCTACAACTCACAAGACTCTACGTGGTCCTCGTGGTGGAGTGGTAATGACAAATGATGAAGCGTTACATAAAAAAATTCAGTCTGCAGTTTTTCCAGGATTGCAAGGTGGGCCACTTATGCATGTGATAGCTGCAAAAGCTGTTGCATTTAAGGAAGCATTAGCGCCAGAGTTTAAAACTTATAGTAAAAAAGTTGTAGAAAATGCGAAAGTGTTAGCTCAAGCGCTGCAAGGGCATGGGCTGAACATTATAACCGGTGGCACTGACTCTCATATAGTGCTAGTTGATTTAAGATCACAGAAGTTGAAGGGAAAAGACGTTGTAAATAGCCTTGAGAGAGCTGGCATTACCTGCAATAAAAACTCCGTGCCGTTTGACACAGAAAAACCAACCATTACTTCAGGGCTCCGTTTTGGTACCGCTGCTGAGACAACACGCGGACTTGAGAAAGAAGATTTTAGAGAAGTAGCTAATCTAATAAATGAAGTAATTCAGGGATTAATTGATGGAAATAGCCCTGATGTTGAAAAAGCAGTGAAAAATAAAGTTGAAAGTATTTGTAGTAATTTTCCTATTTATTAATTTATTTAGCATTGGAATTTCCTTCCTTTACTTTGGATTAAACTATTGTATAGTGATTTTATAGCTCTTTAATTTTATGATAAATGTACCTAGCATAGAGAGTTGTGATTTTCACAATAAAAATGTTCTGCTCAGGGTCGACTTCAATGTTCCTATAAAAAATGAAAGAATTTGTGATACCACTCGTATTTTGAGAGCTCTACCTACCATTCAATATTTAGCAAATGCAGGTGCAAAAGTTATTATTATCTCACATTTTGGGCGTCCAAAAGCAAAAGACAGTAACCTATCGCTAAAAAACGTAGTCGAAACTTTATCGCAGCTGCTGAGTAAAGAAGTGAAATTTATTGATGATTGTATTGGTGAGAGAGTACAAAGAGCAATAAATGCGATAGATAGAGGAGATATAATATTACTAGAGAATCTTAGATTCTATAAAGAAGAAGAACAGAATGACTCAAGTTTTGCTAAACAATTAGCATCTCTAGCAGATATATATGTCAATGATGCGTTTTCTTGCTCTCACAGAGCTCATGCTTCTATTTCACGCATCACAGAATTTTTACCTTCCTACGCGGGATTCTGCTTGCAAGATGAGCTAAAGTATCTTGAACAAGCCATATCGTTTAACGCTAAACCTATTACTGCGATAGTTGGTGGAGCTAAAATATCCACTAAAATAAAAATGCTTATAAAACTAGCAGAAAAGGTTGATTACCTTATTCTGGGCGGCGCAATTGCTAATAATTTTTTGTTATTTAATAAAGTTAATATAGGCAAGTCTTTTTTTCAAAATGGCGTTGATGATCTTCTGCACGATATTGTTGAGACGGCAAATAAAAACAATTGCAAAATAGTTGTGCCAGAAGACGTTTTGGTTGCAGTAAATTCTGATTATAGCACTGGCGTTTTAAGAAAAATTGAATCCATTTTGGACGGTGATATAATTTTAGATATCGGACCTCAAACTTTAAGCACAATAAGCGGTATAATAGCAAGCAGTAAAACTCTGCTGTGGAACGGACCTATTGGTGTTTTTGAACATTCAGCTTTTGCAAATGGTACAGTAGAGGTGATGAGAGTAGTAAGTGATTTGACACACGAAGGAAAATTAACCAGTGTAATAGGAGGAGGAGATAGTCTATCTGCAATAAATACTGCAGGTCTTGCCGATAAAGATTTTACATATATTTCAACTGGTGGGGGAGCGTTTTTAAGTTGGCTAAGTGGTGATGAGATGCCAGGACTGCGATCAACATTAGATTAAAACTTTTTTAAGTTGTTGCTTATACCCTAGCTTCTTTATGAATATGATTATGTCGAAAATAGCTAAGTTAATCTTGTGCTTAATAATACCAGTAATAGGATTTGTTTTTTACATTAAGGAGCATTATCTCAATGATGCAAATTCACAAATTGGCTTTGAGCCGTTTTTCAAAACAGATTCTTCAGATCCAGACTATATTCCACCACTTCCAGAGTTGACTGATTTTGATAGAGGAGTGTTAAGGGTTTGTGGAGATTGGGGAACACAGCCTGATGAAGAAGATTTCAGAATTTTGCTTGATTGTCCGCAGCATCAAGAAGTGGTGAAAAGGATATACGATAAGCTTGATCATCAGGTGATTACACCTAGTGCAGACTTGGGGTTGTTTAAAGATGAATTGACTAAGATTTGGTTTACAAATAGCGGAACTGAAAAAGAAACTATAGGGTTTGGGCATATTTTTTGTGGTGAACCAGATAGATTGGGGCTAGGTGGTATGCATTTTGTAGGTAGATATGTTGAGGCTCAAGAAAATAAGTGGGCGGGTGCGATTTGGGATAATGAATCTCTGTGCAATAAATTAGATATTAAGCCACCTGTTTACACATTTGGAATGAAATATCTAGGTAAGGATGGAGAAGTGAAAGTTAAGTGCCCAAGTGGGTACGCGTATAACCTTCATGCTGATGATATTTTAGTTTCTGCAACTAAGGCGTTTAAGGAGCTGGGAAAAGATGGAATGTGTCTGTATAAAATGGAAGATGACAATTATCAATCAGTGTTTGTGAGAAAGAAAGACGCTATACTCACATTCTATCCTGACTTAACACCAAAATGTAATGATAAGAGTATTAATTGTAGCTGTAGCAAGTCTTGATTGGCTGAAAAAAAGTAAACATTTTATGTGTGTTATGCTAATTTAGTTATATTAAGGGCAATTTGTAGAGCTACATGAAACTTATAGTAAAAAAATGTTTGTCTGTTTTATTTCTGTTGCTGCTTGTAGCGCCTCTTTTATATGGACAACAATCTTGTTTAAGTGATATTGAGAACGATTTTCAAGATTTGAAAACATCATTAAAAAATCCAATATTTTTAGATC
>NZ_JBNRJY010000084.1:0-422 GCF_059414725.1 Wolbachia endosymbiont of Tuta absoluta | reverse complement strand
GGAGAAAGTATAGTATCACAATTTTTTGTTTACTCTCCTGCATTAATTTCAGTACAAGTGATGAGAAAGGGAAAGGTCCGTAGAGCAAAATTATATTATCTGTGCAAGCTATTTGGGAAAGCTGCAAGGATCGATCTGCTTAGTAATTTTTTTTATGAACCAACCTTATGGTAAGATAGTGTACGCTATTTATTTTCACGAAGTAAATTTTTGTCAATGGCATTTACTTCACCTATACGTAGACCTACACATGTCTATTTCATTTAGTAAACTTATTCGCTATATGCAACATCATAAGTATCATTATGTTACTTACCGACATCATTCTCATCATTGAAGTCAAGGTCGTCCCGGTACCCCTTGAACACAGTATCTGCAAGCGTCTTGGCATTATTCGCCAGACCACTGTCTTCAGTCTCCAC
>NZ_JBNRJY010000083.1:0-11208 GCF_059414725.1 Wolbachia endosymbiont of Tuta absoluta | reverse complement strand
GGAAATGTAACTGACGAAATGATAAAAAATTATATTGAAAATCACTCTAAAAAAGAAGATAAATTTGGTGACTTTCAAGTCGAAAGTTAGCATTCTATGCTCTCTCTCAATCTTTGGATTTTAATCCATAGTGGTTGAATTGGAAAAAATGACAACTTTCCAACGTTTCATTTATTGAGCAATAAATATTTTGAAGAAAGGAAAATAGCAGACAAAAAAATAAAGAAATATATCAATATCATCTGTTTTTCTATAACAGTATGTGCAATAGCGATAGTGGGAATTTACCCTAACATTATAGCTGCAGTAATGGTGGGAATAGTTGCACTCATAGCTGCAATAGTAATGAGTAATTTAATTCAGAAGTATATAGAAGAAGCGCTTGAAAAGAAAATGTTTATTGAACTCGAAAGTGAGAAAACAAGTAGTCCTAATTTAAGTGATGTTGAAGTATCATCTAATGATGGTGAAGAGCTAGCAATATGATATACGCCACATCATTTTCTGAAGGTTTAAAACCAGATCCAGAGCTTAAAGTATCAGAGTGGGCGAATGAGTATCGAGTTCTAGCACCAACTGCAGCATCAGAGCCAGGAAAATGGAGAACAGAGAGAACGCCATACCTTAAAGAAATCATGGATTCACTATCTCCTTCTTCACCAACTGAAAAAATAGTATTCATGAAAGGAGCGCAGATTGGAGGAACAGAAGCTGGTAACAATTGGATAGGCTATATCATAGATCAGACACCAGGTCCAATGCTGGTAGTACAGCCAACAGTTGAAATGGGAAAACGTTGGTCAAAGGGAAGATTTGCGCCGTTAATAGAGAGTACGCCATGTTTAAAGAGTAAAGTAAAAGACCCAAGATCAAGAGATTCAGGCAATACTGTACAAAGTAAGGAATTTCCAGGTGGAATAGTAGTAATAACTGGAGCAAACAGCAGTGTAGGCCTCCGATCTATGCCAGTAAAATACCTCTTTCTTGATGAGATAGATGCCTATCCAGGAGATTCGGGAGGTGAAGGAGATCCAGTTTTACTCAGCATAGCCCGTACTAATACATTTGCACGACGAAAGATTTTTTTAGTATCAACGCCAACGATTTATGGAATAAGCAGAATTGAGAAAGAATTTGAAGCAACAGATAAGAGATATTTTTTTGTTCCCTGTCCGTATTGTAATTACTATCAAGTTCTAAAATGGTCACAAATAAAATGGGAAAACAACGACTCAAGAACAGCACATTATGTCTGCACTGAATGTAGCGGCAAAATAGAAAATCATCAAAAGACAGAGATGCTAGAACGTGGAGAATGGAGAGCTACAGAGGCAAAAGAAGGGGAGAAAAAAGGATTTCATCTTTCAAGTCTTTATAGTCCAGTTGGGTGGTATAGTTGGCAACAAGCAGTAGAGGATTTTCTGCATGCAAAGGAAAGTGAACAATTACTGAAAGTTTGGATCAACACAACGCTTGGAGAAACCTGGGTAGATAAGGGAGAAGTACCAGACTGGAAGCAATTATTCAACAGAAGAGAATTTTTTCCCGTAGGCACAGTACCAAAAGGTGAAGTGGTTCTCACAGCAGGTGTTGATGTCCAAAAAGATCGTTTAGAAGTAGAAGTTGTAGCATGGGGAAAAAGCCGCGAAAGTTGGTCAATAGACTACCGAGTATTTGAAGGAGATACAGGAGGAGGAGAAGTATGGGGAAAGCTTTCAGAGTTACTCAATCATCATTTTATCGGTGAAAATGATCTTGAATATATGATAAGCATGATGGCAGTTGATGCAGGGTATGCAACGCAGGAAGTTTACAACTGGGTGAGAAGTATGGCAGTGAAAGGTGTAAATAAAGCACTAGTGCCGCTTAGTAGCCCAAGTAGAGTTGATATAACAGTTGGTGGTCAAAAGCTAAAGAGAGGAATAAAGCTCTGGCCAGTAGGAGTATCGATATTAAAGTCAGAGCTTTTTCAATTACTTAATGTTTTAAAAAACGGGGAAAAAGAAAAAGTGCCAGCAGGATATTGTCATTTTCCTGAGTATGCACCTGAATATTTTAAGCAACTAACGGCAGAGCAATTAGTCAGCAAGGTAGTAAAAGGATACACCAAACAAGAGTGGCAAAAAGTAAGAGAAAGAAATGAAGTACTAGATTGCCGAATTTATGCGAGAGCAGCATCTATTGCGCTTGGAATTGATCGTTGGCCAGAGAGTAAATGGAATAGTTTGAGTGGAAAAATAGGAAGTAAAAAACCTAAGAAAGTAAGACAGAGTAAGTGGCTGGAAAATGTATAACGAAGAGTATTTAGTTCAAGTCGAAGAAGCGATAAAGAAGCTGCAAAACGGAGAGCGAGTAGTATCAATTGCATATGGTGACCATGTAGTGAGATATGCTGAAGTTCAGATAAATGATTTACTAAACTTAAGACAACGTATTAAAGCTGAGCTAAAGATTGTTGGAATGAAACCGAAGAGAAAGATTGTTTTTTCAACGAGTAAAGGGATCATATAATGATAAAAATCGTTAAAAGGAACCGTATGACAAAAATTATAGCAAAAGAATATACAGAATTTTTAGAGCAGCTGAAAGAACAGATTGCTACTAGTCGTTATAAAGCAGCACTAGCAGTAAATAGCAAACTCATTGTGCTTTATCACTATATTGGTACAGAGATCTTAAGGCGCCAAAAAGAACATGGTTGGGGTGCTAAAATCATAGATCAGCTAAGTAAGGATTTGAGAAGCGCATTTCCAGAAATGAAGGGATTTAGTGCTAGGAATCTTACTTATATGCGTCAATTTGCTGCAGAATATCAAGATACTGAATTTACGCAGCAGGTTGCTGCACAATTGCCTTGGTTTCATATTGTAGTTATTTTAGATAAAGTAAAAGATCCAAAAGAAAGACTATTTTATTTTCAAAAAGCTATAGAGCACGGTTGGTCACGTAGTATAATGGTGATGCAAATCGAACGTGAATTGCACAAACGTCAAGGAAAAGCTGTTACTAACTTCAAAGATAAGTTACCTTCTCCCCAGTCAGATTTAGCACATTATACATTAAAAGATCCATATATTTTTGATTTTTTGAGTATAGGAGATGACGCTCATGAAAGAGAAGTAGAAAAAGGTCTTGTAGGCCATGTAGAGAAGTTTTTGCTTGAGCTAGGGGAAGGATTTGCATTTGTAGGTAGGCAATTTCACTTAGATGTTGGAAATAAAGACTTCTATATTGATTTATTGTTTTACCATTTAAAGTTACGTTGCTTTGTAGTAATTGAGCTAAAAGACAAAGATTTCAAGCCAGAATATGCAGGTAAAATGAATTTTTATCTTTCAGCCGTTGATGATTTACTAAAGCACGAGACAGATCAACCATCTATAGGATTAATTTTATGCAAGTCAAAGGATAACGTGCTAGCTAAGTATACACTGAAAGACATAAATAAACCGATAGGGTTGGCAGAATATAAAATTACTGAAAATCTACCAGAGAATGTAAAGACAGCCTTGCCAACAATAGAAGAGCTAGAGGCTGAGTTATCCAAAGTTTCAGATAAGGAAAAGTAATGCTGTTAAAATCGTTCAAGCAATTATTTAGCAAACCAAAGATAAAAAGTTTAGCATGGGATGCAGCAGGGTCAGGAAGAAGATTTTTTCACTTTCAACCAGAGTTAGGAAGTATAAACAATTTGCTGTCTCAAAACCTTGAAACTTTACGTAGTAGATCACGTGATATGGTGAGAAAAAATCCATATGCAGCAAATATAATTGATACGATAGTAAGTAACTCTATTGGAACAGGAATAAAACCACAATCAAAAGCAAGAGATGGAGAATTTCGCAAAAAAGTACAAGAATTATGGCTAAAATGGACAGATGAAGCAGACAGTAATGGAGTAAGTGATTTTTATGGATTACAAGCTCTAGTATGTAGAAGTATGATAGAGGGAGGAGAATGTTTTGTACGTTTAAGAACGAGAAAGCTGGAAGATAGATTTTCTGTGCCATTACAACTGCAAGTACTTGAGTCTGAACATTTAGACAATAAAACAAATCAAACTTTAGCAAATGGTAATGTAATAAGAAACGGGATTGAGTTTAACAAGCTTGGGCAAAGAGAAGCATATTACTTATTTAGAGAACATCCAGGCGAAGGCTCATTTGGAGAATCAGTAAGAGTACCAGCAAATGATGTTTTACATATTTATAGACCACTAAGACCTGGGCAAATCAGAGGTGAGCCTTGGCTTTCGAGTATACTGCTAAAGCTTTATGAGCTTGATCAATATGATGATGCAGAGCTGGTGAGAAAGAAAACTGCAGCAATGTTTGCAGGGTTTATTACAAGGCTCGATCCTGAAGCAAATATCATGGGAGAAGGTGAAGCAAGTGAGCAAGGAGTAGCACTATCTGGCCTAGAACCTGGAACAATGCAGCTTTTAGACCCAGGAGAAGACATCAAATTTTCGGAACCATCTGATGTTGGAGGAAGTTATGAAGCGTTTATAAGACAGCAACTGAGGGCAATAGCAATAGGTACAGGAATAACATATGAGCAGCTAACAGGAGATTTAACAGGTGTTAATTATTCATCAATCAGAGCTGGATTAATAGGGTTTCGTCGTCGATGCGCTATGCTGCAACACAACATTATGGTATTCCAGTTTTGCAGACCAGTATGGAATAGATGGCTAGAGTTAGCAGTGCTTTGTGGAGAACTGAGTATAGATGAAAAAGTAGTAAAAGCAGCGAAAGAAGAAGTAAAATGGATACCACAGGGATTTGATTGGGTGGATCCACTGAAAGACCAGCAAGCACAGCAAATGGCAGTAAGGAATGGATTTAAGAGTCGATCGGAAGTAGTATCAGAAATGGGTTATGATGTAGAAGAAATTGACCAAGAAATAGCAGAAGATCAAAAGCGAGCTAATTCTTTTGGACTTTGTTTCGATTGTGACGTTAATGTGCCATAAAATACAATAAGGGGAGGAAGGTGATGTGGATAAATAAACCAATAATGGTAGAGAGAAGAAGTTTTGAACTACTATCATTATATAACAGCAAACAACCTATCTTTAAGAATTTAAAGCATTTTCATATAAATCCAAAAGGAATAGCAATAATACGTATTTATGGAGTTTTGACAAAAAAAACAGAAGCTTTTGATCATATTTTAGACATGACTTCGTATGAAAATATTCATGAAGAGATAGAGAGTGCTTTAGAAGATAAAAGCATAGAGACGATTCTACTTGACATAGACAGTCCAGGAGGGGAAGTAAACGGTGTCTTTGACCTAGCTGATTTTATTTATGAATCAAGAGCAAAAAAGAGAATTATTGCAATAGCAAATGATGATGCATATTCTGCTGCGTACGCTATAGCCTCTAGCGCTGAAAAGATTTTTCTCACCCGCACTTCAGGAATTGGGAGTATAGGAGTAATAGCAAGTCATATAGATCAAAGTGGATTTGACGAAAAACAGGGAATAAAATATACCACAATATTTGCTGGTAGTCGGAAGAATGATTTAAATCCGCATGAGCCAATGACGTCTGAAAGTTTAGAAAGCTTACAAAAAGAAGTAGGAAGACTATATGAAATGTTTTTGCAGCTAATAGCAAGAAACAGAGGTCTTTCAATTGAAAAGATTCGATCAACAGAAGCAGGGCTATATTTTGGGGAGAAAGCAGTAGAAATAGGCCTTGCAGACGGAATGACAATTCTTTCATCTATTAATAAAAACAGGAGTATTACTATGAATGAACAAACTACAAACGACCTAGAAACTGATAATTTAACCAAGTATCGTACTGAAGTTCGTGAATTAATACGTTTATGTAATTTATCGAAGGTGCCAGAAAAGATAGAAGAATTTATTGAGCAAGGCGTAAGTGTTGAGCAAGCTAGGGAAGTTTTAATGGAATTACTTGCAGAGAGAACGAAGAAGACAGAGATACTGAGTGCAATACCACAGAATTCAGGAGAGGAGTTGATGATGCAAGTAGCTAAAGCTAGAGCACAATCAAGTATTTAAGTTTTTTTATAACCGTCGGGTACAACAACTACAAACATGGCGGTAAACTAAAGGGAAAAAAGGAGAAAAGAAAATATGACATGTATAACCGAACAAAATAATCTGGGTGACTTATTAAAGTATGAGGCATCAAGTCTATATTCAAGAGATCAGATAACAGTAGCCAAGGGGGAAAATCTGAAGCTAGGAACAGTTGTTAGTCGTGATAAAGACAACATGATTAGGATAATCAATCCAACTGCCACAGATGGGACACAAACGGCGATAGGAGTGATAGCAAGCGATGTAAACGCAAAGGAAAATAGTAAAGGAGTAATTGTTACTCGTGGTGCAATGCTAGCAGATCATGCAGTTGTATGGCCAGCAAATATCACTGAAGAGCAGAAAGCTGCAGCAATAAAGCAACTTGAAGCACAAGGGATCATTATCCGCAAGGGAGTTTAAAAAACTATTAAAATATATATAAGGGGGAAAAGAAAGAATGCAAAATCCATTTACAAATACAGCATTTAGCATGACGGCACTAACAAATGCGATGAATATATTGCCGATAAATTATGGACGTGTTGAAAATTTAAATTTATTTCCAAATAGGTCAGTAAGATTTAGACATATTACGATAGAAGAACACAACGGAGTGTTAAGTTTACTACCAACGCAAGTACCCGGAGCACCAGCAACAGTAGGAAAAAGAGGAAAAAGAAAGATAAGAACATTTACGATTCCGCACATTCCGCATGATGATGTAGTGCTGCCAGAAGAAGTACAAGGAATAAGGGCATTTGGATCAGAGAGTGAACTGAAAGCGCTTGCAGATGTAATAACTGATCATTTGCAGCTAATGAGAAACAAACATGCAATAACATTAGAGCATTTGCGAATGGGAGCGCTGAAGGGAATTATTCTTGATGCTGACGGGTCAGAATTATTAAATTTGTACAACGAATTTGAAATCACACCAAAAGTAGTAAATTTTGCCCTTGGAACAGCAACAACAGATGTCAAGCGTAAGTGTCTGGAGGTATTGCGACATATCGAAGACAACTTAAGTGGCGAATATATGACCGGAATTCATGCCTTGGTAAGCCCTGAGTTTTTTGATGCACTAACTTCGCATAGTAAAGTGAAAGAAGCATACGAGAGATGGCAAGAAGGAGCAGCGCTAAGGAATGATATGAGGTCAGGATTTACATTCTGCGGAATCACATTTGAGGAATATAGAGGGCAAGCAACTGATCCTGAAGGAACCGTAAGAAGGTTTATAGAAAGAGATACAGGACACTGTTTTCCAGTAGGAACAGCGAGCACATTTACAACATATTTTGCACCAGCAGATTTTAATGAAACAGTAAATACACTAGGACAGCCACTCTATGCAAAACAAGAGCCAAGAAGATTTGATAGAGGGACTGATTTGCATACGCAGTCAAACCCTCTGCCAATGTGCCACCGTCCAGCGATACTAGTCAAGATCGTTGCAACATAGGTAGAGCAAATATAAAGCGGTGTGAGGCAGAAGAATGCTTTACCTCTTCTTAGCATATAAATGTTAGTATATAGCGGAGAAACGTGCAAGAGAATATTAAGAGATTATTTAAAGATTGTTTTGCCCATTTAGGAGAAGTGGCTTTATATAAATCAAAGGATAAGTCATATATGGTACAGGTATTAAAGCAACAGCCAGATAAATTATACGAGATTGGTGAAGGACAATTTGTGGGAGAGATGCTTTTTCTTGAGGTAAGCATTTTTGATATACTGAGGCCAATTGTAGGAGATATTTTTGTTATAGGTGATTGCAAATACAAAATACACACACCACCACTTAGAGATAAATCTGGAATGGTCTGGCGAATCGAAGCGTATGGGGTGTAAAATGTCTGTTCATATAGAAGTTGAGGTAATAGAAAGTGTAAATGCTAAAAGAAAAAAAATAGAATTAGCAATAGTGAGAGCGTTAAACAGAACAGCACTATGGCTAAAATTGAAGACAGCAAAAGAAATTAGTGAGGAAAAGAAGATAAAATTAAGTTTGATAAGAAAGAGATTAAGAATTTTTAAGGCGAAAACTAGCAGATTAGAAGTGTTAATTAGAGCAAATCTCTATGACATTAGAGCATGGACAATTGGTAAAATACAAAAAACAAGAAGAGGATCGAAAGTAGGAAAGCATGAGTTTATAGGAGGATTTGCAGCAGTTATGCCAAAAGGAAATAGCGGTATGTTTAAACGTGAAGGAAGAGCAGCATTGCCAATAAAGGAAGTAAAACTACCGCTGGAACCAGAAGGCTCAAGAATAATAAAAGACCTTGTTAATTATGAGGTTGAGAAAGTCTTTACAAAGTTTTTTGAACGTGAATTGAGCTATAAAGGATGAATTTGAAAGATTTACATGATAAAATTTGTACCACGCTGAAGAGAGAAATACCAGCAATTCAAACTTGTGAAATTTATCCATCGATAAGAAAAGAATTATTAGCGCCAGCGTTATTTGTAGAGTTTGTGAGTTTAGAATCGGGAAAAGATCCTGGAACAGAGGAATTAGCGCTGAAAGCAAGATTTGAAGCACGAATAGTGATTGATAGCACAATAGAAAATGCCCCTATTATTGTCAGAACATTCGCTGCTGAGGTTGCAAGAGTAGTGAACAAGAATACCTGGGAAAAGAATGTATCTCCGGCTGAATTTCTTTCTGCAGAGCCTGATGGATTTAGACCCGAATTAGATGCATATTTGGTGTGGATGGTTGATTGGAGTCATCAGCTTCATTTAGGTAAATCAGTATGGGAAGAGGGGAAAATCAAACCACATAAAATAGCAGTGGGAGAAATGCATGTTAGAAAATAATTTTGCCATTGCAGAGTTACAGAGAAAAGTAGCTAATATCATTCGTATAGGAGTTGTAAAAGAAGTAGATTGTGAAAAAGCAAAAGTAAGAGTGAAAATAGGAGATATTGTAACAGATTATCTGCCATGGATAACAAGTAAAGCAGGAAAAGATAGAGATTGGTCTCCGCCAGATATTGATGAGCAAGTAGTTATACTTTCCCCGCTGGGAGAATTATCTTTAGGAGTAGTACTTCCTGGAATATATCAACAAAAGTATTCTGCACCAGAAATTCAACCACTATGGATTAAAATCCAAAGATTAAGAGAGAGCATAGAATGCTAACTTTCGACTTGAAAGTCACCAAATTTATCTTCTTTTTTAGAGTGATTTTCAATATAATTTTTTATCATTTCGTCAGTTACATTTCCGCTAGTCCTGACAAAGTAGCCTACTGCCCACAACCCAATATCTCTTTTTTAGCTCTGGAAAGTTTTGCTGGATTTTTCTGGAACTTTTTCCTTTTATTAACTGCACTAACTTACTAATACTTAAGTATGGGGGTACAGAAACGTATACGTGTACATGACTTGACGCAACTCTACCTCTGATAATTTCTACTTGATTATTTGCACATACTTCTTGTACAACTTCTTTAGCTTTCTTTCCAATATCTCCAACTAGTACTGGATATCGATATTTTGTTATCCACACTATGTGATATATATACAGAGTGACTGCTTTTTCTATAATATTCCACATTCTTTCAGATTTTTCACCTTAAAATTATATTCTTAAAAGGATGGACTTCAAGTCCAGGGTTTTTCTCCCAAATTTGGGACAATAAATTACATTAACTTAATATTATATACTATTAATAAATTAAATAGTATAGTCATTTCCAGAACCCAAAACTAGCTAGTGAGAGAAGAGTTTGTTTTGGGATGCGTTGGACTACCACTTGTTCTACGCGAATTTATATCAATTTATTACTTTATTTCTCTGTTTTTTTGAAATTCCCCTCATAAAATTAAATAGCTTACTGTAAAATTATAGTCTTAAGTCCTTGTTTGCAGGTTGTACAGAGACGCTGTTAAATGAAGATATAGGTGACCTATGAGTTAAGTTAACTGTGCTTTTATCTTCAAATTGCAATGCTTCACTTATATTTTTTAATTTTCTTTTTTTAGGTAGTGTATGTTCATCAAATGTCTCTAGGTTTCTTTTATGTGATTGTGTTTTTAAGTCTGGAGCTGAGTACACAGTAGATTGAGGTTGATAGCAACAAATACTACTTGGGTAATAATTGTTAGTATAATGGTACAAATCATCGTTGAGTTCAAGTTTCACATTAGCTCCTTGTTCTAAAGAAAAAAGGGACCTAGCGCTGTCGTAGCAATGAAACTTAACATCGTAGTTCTGAGAAATATTATTACTAATATCCTCTAGATTCGTATTAACGTTATTCATTACAAGGTAGCGAACAGTGCTTGAGTGACCATATATATCAGCAAAGTGCAAAGGAGTCGTATGATCTTCATTCTGTAAATTTATATCAGCCCCATGCTCTACGAGGTAGCGAACAATTCCTAGGTAACCATACATAGCAGCAAAATGCAAAGGAGTCATACCATCCTCATCCTGTAAATCTACTGTAGCCCCGTACGCTAGAAGGTACTCAAAAATCTCCAAGGAATTATGTTCAACAGCATAGTGCAAATAACCTTTACCTTCTCCATCTTGTAAATTTATACAAATCTCTTCTTCCTCTATAAAGTATCTAACGACCTCTAAGCAATTATTTTCAATAGCATAGTATAAAACAGTACTATCAAACTGAAAATGTTCGTTATCAATAAAATACCTAACTATTTCTAGTCGATTATGGAGAGCAGCACAGTCTAAAAGGGTAAGGCTCGGGTCATCACTTACCTTAAAATTAGCCCCTTTTCCTATAAAGTATTTAACTAACGCTAAATGACCATATATAACAGCATATTCTAAAGGAGTAGATCCATCTTTATCACCGATATTAACAATTTTACTTAATTTACTTAGATCTACATTCTCGAATATAAGCTTAATAACTTCTTCATTATCATCTATGGCCAGAAAATGTAAGATATTCATTCCATAATAATCAGATTCAATAAATTCATTAACTAACTTTTTATATTCACTTGCATAATTCCAAATGGATATGATATCTTACTATTACCCACAAATATAAAGTTCGTGAGCAAGTCGCCATCCTTCTGCTAGATCAAAGAGACGTCTCCATCCTTTCCAAATAGTAATGGGGCCTGGTTCTAGATCATTTTTTCTAGCCAAATGTCCTCCAA
>NZ_JBNRJY010000082.1:0-1160 GCF_059414725.1 Wolbachia endosymbiont of Tuta absoluta | reverse complement strand
TGTAGCATAAATAAAAAACTCTAGATTTTAGGCAAGGGAGGATTTGCTTTTGTTTTAGATTTAGTTTGTTTAATTTTCGACGGCAATACTGGATTTTTTAATTTCTTCAATTCTTTAAAATTTTCCTTTAATTCTTTTAGGTTTTTCTGCTTATCTTTATCAACTGAAGATATTACTGCACCTGATGGCACCGTCAAGTTAAGTAAATTAGTGTCACAAAGTACTATATTTTTAGATTTCAGACAGCAAGAAGTCTTTGAGTAGCTTCATCCCAAATGGATTTAGCGGACGCAAATGCAATTCTTTGCTCAGATGCTGTTTTAGTATATCTTCCAACATTTACAGCAAATATATTTCTGACTTTTCCCATCAGTGATAATGTACATTGTGCTGAATTAGGATGCTTAAATTTAATCAGTATCTTCTCTTTTCTCCTAGTTGGCTGATGGGCATTCTCAATCCGATTATTTAGTCTTTTATCGGTACGATGCTTAGTCCTAGGACACATATACCTAACTGGTTTAATGTAGCTTTTTAGCTTATCAGTCACAATAACCCTTGGACATGGATAATTACCCAATAATCTTGATAAAAAGCGAATAGCTGATTTCTTGTTACGACGCTTCTGCAGTAATACTTCTAATTCATGTCCCTCAGAGTCAACAGCTCTCCATAATATGAATACTTCACCTTTGATCTTGATATTCATCTCATCCAAATGCCATTTATCAGTTGGCTTTCGCTCTCTCTTACTAATAACATCTTGAAAATAAACTACAAACTTATAACACCAAAACCTTACAGTCTCATGACTTAATATAATACCTCGATAAGCCATCTGCTCTTGAACATCTCGGTAACTATTATTAAAGCGATGATATAACCATACTGTATGGCTAATAATGCTTGCTGGAAAACGATGTCTATTCGGGGCTTGAGTAATATGCATAGCGGTAAAATCTAGGATAAATTGTTACTGCTATTCTATAAATCATTCCCTGTAATTGCTCAATACTTAATTTATACCTCCCTTAACTTGACGGTGCCTTTTTTCTGGATTGCCAAGCTCTCTTCAACCGCATAACCCATGATGTGTTTTTTTAAATTGTACGGTACTAATTATTAATCAAGAATTTTACAATAAAATTGCTTGATTACCT
>NZ_JBNRJY010000081.1:0-613 GCF_059414725.1 Wolbachia endosymbiont of Tuta absoluta | reverse complement strand
ACATCATAACGATTCTCATGCCTTTTTTTAGTACTCCATTTTTAACTCGCACTAAAATTACTACTCCTAGGTAAGGATCGATCCTACACCCGCAAAGGCATAGTCCTGACCATTGATGCTGACTTTTGACTCAGAAGTCGCTGCTCGATCTGTAGATTTATTTCCTAATATAACGCTATTATCTTGAGTAGTAGTAACTTGATTACCTAATACAAAGGTATTGTTGTTTGCAACAATATTACTGATACCCACTATAGCAGAAGAGCTACCACTAACATTATTTGCCTGTCCAAGAACATAGGCTACACTACCTTTATTAACTTGGTTATATCTACCTAAAATCCCAGATGAATCACTTTGAACAGTGTTATCTGTTCCCAATGCAATACTGCCATTTCCTGAAATCTGATTTCCGATTCCAACCGCTGTAGTATTCATATTTGTCACATTATTACCAGTACCAAGCGCAAGCGTGCTAGCGCCTGAAACTTGGTTACCAAATCCTAAAGTTGCTGCACCACCACTGGTTAATATATTGTTGTTTCCAATGGCAAGGCTTGTACCACTTGAGGTCAATATCTGATTTTCATTCCCTAAAATGCTACTATTTTGT
>NZ_JBNRJY010000080.1:0-408 GCF_059414725.1 Wolbachia endosymbiont of Tuta absoluta | reverse complement strand
TTCGCAAAGTCGTAAGAGCTATATGAAAGCATGTGAAATACTTTGAAAAATCCCGACTCCGTGTGAAAGATTGAACAAAAGAGGTTTAAAATAGGTATCAATCAATGTTACATGTCGTGAGAGTTACTTGACGACATGAATAAAAACAAAGCGTTGATAAGGGAATAATTATGATGATGGTTGAAGAATCGTGAGCACCAGTACCATAGCCAGTACTTTCCTACCTTACCTACTTACTTTATTGTTTTGACTTTGAAACTTTTCGATCGATCGACCAATTTATCTCATCTGCAGAAACAAAGTGGTTGCGGTCAAGTGGTCTAGTTCTACTTTTGCCTCATGGTTATGAAGGGCAGGGGCCTGAGCATAGTTCTGCTCGTATAGAGAGGTTTTTGCAGCTCTGTGCAG
>NZ_JBNRJY010000079.1:0-451 GCF_059414725.1 Wolbachia endosymbiont of Tuta absoluta | reverse complement strand
TTATTTATCATTTACTTATTTATGCATTTGTTTATATGTATTGTTTATATTATTATATAGATACTATCTGTATGTGTACGCGGTTTTGTCATTCGACAATATATTATTTTCTTGTTTCATCGGCAGGTTGGCTGGTTTGTTCAGAGCTCAACAATGCACCTTCGAAAATTTAAATTTGAATGCATAATATCAAATTTGTAAAAAAAAATGCAAGAAAACAAAATGCATAAAACAAGCGTGAATTTGGTATGTGATATATAGTGGGTACGGGGTATAAGAAACGGCGTACCGAAAACTTTGCAGACACGATCGATCACTCTTTCCGCAAAATGCTGCTTCCGTAAGTACTTTTGTTGTTTCTTGGAAAGAGGCAGCAGAAATAAAGGAATTAGTTTCAAGGCTTGCTCTAGTAATTCCCTGCAGAATAGGAAGATAATGAGCAGGTCGTTTT
>NZ_JBNRJY010000078.1:0-1165 GCF_059414725.1 Wolbachia endosymbiont of Tuta absoluta | reverse complement strand
ATTCTGGAGACAAATTTTGGAGCAATAATTTTATAGACTCACATTTTGGAAGGGAAATAAAAATGTATCCTCAAAGTGAGCTTTTAGCTAAAGAGTATGCTGGTAATACACTACCGGTTTCAATATCACTAGACAAGGATCGATCTTTATTTTGTCTTATATAAGGAAATATTTCGTTACCTACTTACATCAAAGCTTATTTTTTTCTATCAACCATCCATCGTTCTATAATCAAAAGAAACTCGCAAGGTGAGAGGATCGATCTCGTTTCATAAAGAGTTGCGCGGGCGCATTGTCTGACGATATCGTTCGGGGTTTCGGATATCCGCCCCATATTTATTTTTCACCGGGCTCATCAACTCTTCCGAAGCCAATGGCCTGTAAAAACTTCTACATAATTTGCATTATGAAATTTAGTCATAGTCAGCAAAGAAAGCAAAGGGTTTCAGCCAACAATCTGTGTTCTTTTAGTTGATATTTTTCAATACCAAATTTTTAAAACACTTCCCGTGGAATATACCATTTTAGAAAACTTGCAAAATTTGCAACCGCGGGCAATGGATGAGCCGCGGTAGCCAAGATGAAAGAGGCGTCGCCTCTAGTGATGGCGAAAGTCGTAGGTTCAAATCCTGCTCACGGTAGAAAATTTTGAAAGTTTTGTAAATATTCAATTTCTTATTTTCATTCTTAAATATTTGGAGTTACAAATACCGTCTTGTACTTATCTTATGCAGGATCCATTCTCTCTTTTCGCGTAGGACACCGAGTCGTCCAACGACCCAATAAACCCTGGTGTCAGAGTTTTTCAACCGCCTGCTACTAGTAGTAGGGATCCATTGGGAGAATCGGAGATAGCTAAGTTATGCCGTGATATCATAAAAGTAGAGTTTTTTCACCAGCTTCAATAATTAAGACCTATTGTACACTTACTTACAAGTTTGCAAAACCTAACTGTATTTCGTACACACTTTCGATTATGCATCTAAATACATTGGAAACACGCCTACATGAGTTATTGCAAAGATGATACACTCTTTATAATTCTAAACACGTTGAATCCGTATCCGAATAAAAGGGAAAGTTAATTATTTCTTTCAAAACAAGTGCTTTGTACTGCTCAGAAAAGTAAGATGTCTAAGGAGGCAAGTACGTACTTACTTACCAA
>NZ_JBNRJY010000077.1:0-582 GCF_059414725.1 Wolbachia endosymbiont of Tuta absoluta | reverse complement strand
AGAGGACTCTTAGGTTGATTAATTGCAATAGCAGCGTGTAAACCGTGCCTTACATAGCCGTGAAGTTATTGAATAAGTAATTGATTGACGCAATGAATTTAACGACACCTATTTTTAACCGTCAGCTTACATTCTAGGATCGATCCTGATTTTCGTCTGGAACACAGATGCTTCTAAAAGAGCCGCAACGTAATGGTTTGTAGTGTTGACCCAAAGGACAACACTTTCTCAAACAGAATGCACCATATTTAGAACAATCGGAAGTACAGACTCGAGCCACAAGAGCAGACCTGTTAAAGTCACGATCGATCTAATTTGATCTATCAAAACTAGATCTTATTATATTTCAAAAGTACCTAACTATCGTGTTACTAAGATCAGCATAACAATATTCATTCAAACAAGTTTGTTTTGTCAGAGTAGCTGTCTTTTTATACACAGTACCTACTGCGGTTTTTCCAGGATTGCAAGGTGGGCCACTTATGCATGTGATAGCTGCAAAAGCTGTTGCATTTAAGGAAGCATTAGCGCCAGAGTTTAAAACTTATAGTAAAAAAGTTGTAGAAAATGCGAAAGTGTTAG
>NZ_JBNRJY010000076.1:0-360 GCF_059414725.1 Wolbachia endosymbiont of Tuta absoluta | reverse complement strand
TGAAAAAATTAAGCCTTAGTGCTACTAAATGTAGTAACTTCTATGCTGGAATCTGACTATGAATGTGGAAAAAATACGCAATGCTAAAATAAAATTACCAATATTTCTCGATTATCAATCTACTACTAAAGTAGATCGATCCTCTACCTGAAATTAGTATTCCGAGTTTTATCTTTTTCATTTTAGTGCAGCCGTAAGAATGGATATTAATAAAATAGCTCAAAAGGAAAGTTTATTTTAGAATAAATACTATCAATCATTGTAAATAAACATGAGTTGTTATATTTTTTTAAAGGGAGAATATTTGATCAGTATAACAAAATTGTAAATCAATATAACATGTTTTACCCGGTAAACAAT
>NZ_JBNRJY010000075.1:0-13356 GCF_059414725.1 Wolbachia endosymbiont of Tuta absoluta | reverse complement strand
GATCATCATCCAAGGTACCGCTCCTGGCCCTCCCATTGAAATTGCAATTGCAACACCAGCAACAGTTCCAAGACCTACTGTGCTTGATAGCGCGGTTACAAATGCCTGAAAATGCGTAATGTGACCATCATGATGATCGATCCCAGTGTCAAGCACTGGGATGAACACTGGGATGACATCGAAGAAGAAGCTGCTTTTTCTCTTGCTTCAACTAATGAATAAAACAAGCTTTCATCGCACGATTTTATGTAATCCAAAAACGCCTTATCTAACTTTATTAATTCACTACGAGTGTATAAGTTTGAAAATGAGATTTTGAAATTCAGTTGCATCTTTATACTATACAGTGTACATACTGTTTCTTACAAATGAAGATTTTATTTATTTTTTAATGCTGCTGAGATTATTGCTTCTGCAACTTTTTCTTCCTTAACATATGCAACACACTCAAATTTGTGTAGACCTAAACGCACACTTTGAATATTAGCTTGAAGAATCAATACGTCTCCTGGAGTAACTGGCTTTGTGAATTTTGCATTTTCAATGGATCTCAAGTAAACAACTTTATTTTCTATTGTTTCTTTACCGAGGACACATATAGCAGATGCCTGAGCTAAAGACTCAATTATCAAAACTCCTGGCATTATCGGATGGCCAGGAAAATGACCAATAAAAAATTGCTCGTTGAAAGTCACATTTTTGATTGCTTTTATACTTTCACCAGGTTCGCATTCTATAACCCTATCTACTAAGAGAAAAGGATAAGAATGTGGTAGTATTTTTATAATATCACTGATATTACATTGCATAAGTCTATTCAATGTTTTGCAAAGCAAATTCGGGTATTTCCTTGTTTACATTTTTTAATACTACATCCGATAAATCTACTTCATCCATAGAGTATAAAACTTGATTCTTTTTTGAAATAAATAGTACCAAATCTATGTTGTTTTTTTCTGCTGTTTTTTTAGCAACTTCTTTTATCTTGTTAAAGACACTTTCTACTGCTTCTCTATAATTTTCTTCTAAATGTGACATTTTCTTAGCGTAATTATCCCTAACACTTACAGTATGCTTACTAAATTGTTCTGTCTTTTCTTTTTTTGCTTCTTCTGACAAAAGGTCAAATTCTTCTTTCGATGGCTTAAATTTTTCTAACTCATTTTCAAATTCCTTCTGTAATCTAGAATTCTGCTCCTTTATTTGTTGTTGTATATTTTGCAGAGCCAGAGATTCATTGATAACCTTATCACTATCAATAATGGCAGCCTTTGTATTAAGCGTGCTCTGAGGTTGATACCCTACAAACTTATACCCCACAAATAAGGAAATAATTAAGGCAATAACTGATGTAAATAACTGTATATATTTCATTTAAATCCCCGCTTCAATAGAAATTTTAACGTTTGTCGATGGTATTATGTCATAAGCTTCCTTTACTAAAGGAAACCCAAAATCTAATCTAATTCTACCAAAAGGAGAAGGCATTGAAAAGCCAAAACCTGGTGATACTCTTATAAGCTTACTATCGTAATATTTCCCACTATATCTCTTCTTTTCATCTAAACCAAAAAGTGTTGCATAGTCAACAAATAGTGAGCCTTTGATACCAGCATAGTCGTATAATTTAGATAGTGGAAAATCTACTTGCTGTGTTAAATTAAAATAAGTTTTGCCTCCCAATGAGCTTTGATTTTTGTCTTCTGCTCTTGGTCCAATGCCGGAAAGGTCAAATCCTCTAATCTCATTACCCCCTTTAAAAAAGTGCTGGCCAATGTTTAGATCTTCATCGGTATAAGAAAAAATATGACCTGCTGCTACTTTAAAGCGCAGTGTTATATCATCATCAATTTTGCTTAATATAGGATGTGTATAAAAAGATAAGAATTCAGATTTTAGGAAATTTACATTTCCTCCCAATCCTGAAATATCCTGATTTAAGCGCAATAAATATCCCTCTTTAGGAGTATAGAGGTTATCCAGTTTATTGTATGATAACGTATATCCCACTGATGAAACCTGATACTCACCTTCTTGATCTCTTATTATCTCAGAGATATCCTCATCTTTTCCACCCTTATTGTCCATGTGTATGTGATTATACTTATAAGAATATTGAAAGGAATTGGTTAGATTTTCTGAGATTTTATATGATACTTTTGCTATTCCTCCCCAGTTGCAGGTATCGAAAGTAGTGTTTGGTTTGTCTTGTTTTTCATAAAAAACACCCATGCCTAGTGAAGTATCAGAGTCGTTAAAATTATTTTCAACAGCGTCTATACTAGTAGAAAGAACATATTGACTTTTTTCAAGAGCAAAAGATACTTCTTTACCACTACCAAATAAATTACGATCTGTGAAATCGGTTTTAACAAATACTCCACCAGGAAGAGACATACCACCTGTTAAAGATAACGAGGCAGTTCTTTTTTCTTTAACATTTAAATCAAGATTCACTGCATTGTCATCCACTGTATAACTATTTATTTTTACTGTTTCAAAGAAATCACTATATATCAATTTTCTACGTGATTTTTGGATCTCAGATGTGTTATATGCGTCACCTTCTGCCATGCTAAGTTTTCTTCTAATTACTTTATCTAAAGTGCGGTCATTGCCATCAATAGTAATTTGGTTTATATAAATCTTTTTACCTGGTAGCACTTTGTAAGTTACATCCACAATATTGTTATGTTGTGTATATTCTGGATTAACTTTTGCAAATATATATCCTTTTTCGCTTAAATGTTTACTTATTTTTTCTGCTGTATTGTTAATTTTAACTCTATTAAATATTTGATTATTTTCCTCTTTGATAAATTCTAATATTTCTTCCCTTAAACTTAAATCCTGAATCTCAGTTTCAATATCAACTTCATTATTTCCAAATAAGTATTGCTGCTTTTCATCAATCAAAAAAGTTAACTCTATTTGGTTATTATTATCAACCTCAACAATTGGTTGGATATTATTTTGAATATATCCCTTAGATGAATAGAAGCGATCAAGCAGTTCTGTGTTAATCAGTAGATATTGAGGTGAATAATGAGTTCCGCTTTTAAAAATGGCTCTAAATAACTTACTAAATATATCATTGCTATGCCTTTTGATAACTTGCTCTAACTCATTTGCTGAAAAGTTTTTATTACCTATAAATCGTAAACCCTTAATTTTAGAAGTTCTTCCTTCTTTTATCTTAAAAATTAGGTTTATCCTATTGCTACCAAGCTTATCTAGCTCATATGCAATTTTAACACCAATTTTACCACTGTTCCTATAAAGAGTAGCTAGATTTATTAAATCGTTTTGTAATTTTGTTTCAGTGAAAATAGTTAGTGATTTTGACTGGATAACGTTATTTAGCAACTCTTTACTGTTAAATAACTTATTGCCTTTCAATATTACTTTGTTAATCAATGGATTCTCATGAATTTTTACTACTAAGTTTTTTTCATCATCGATATAGGCGTTAATACTAGCAAATAACTTTGTTTTATATAAATCTTTTATAACTGAATCTACATCATCATCATTTATATGATTACCTGGTTCTAATTTTGTATAAAACCTTATTGTTTGATCACTTACTCGCTCATTGCCAATATACTTAATATTTTTTATCTGTACTTTTTCCTTATTTTCTAGAGCAACAAGTAGAGTGGGAAAAGAAATAAATATTATTATTAGTATGTGAAATAACTTTTTCATATGTATCTTAAAAAAGATGCCTAATATCATTTGTGATTGCAACTGCCATCAACAAAAACAGTATGGTAGCACCAAAAGTGGCTGCATATTTTTGATATTTCAAACTCAAATCTCTACGTATAACTGCTTCTATAATATAATGAAATAAATGCCCACCATCTAGTAGTGGTATTGGCAGCAAGTTAATTGCAGCTAAATTCGCTGAAATAATTGCCATAAAATATAGAACCATAATAAGTCCCTTTTTAGCTGATTGCCCTGAATATTTTGCAATTTTTATTGGCCCACCTATTTCATTTATACTCCTTTTACCAACAACAATTTGAAAGAGTGCTTTGATTGTTAAACACATAGTGTGGTAGGTTTCATTCACTGATAGGCTAGCAGCTCCAAGAAAAGATGACTGTTTTAACCCTATCATATTAATTGAGGTAATTCCTATAGTTTTTCTTTCTATTATGTTACCAAAGACATCTCTATCCTCAACTGTAAACGGAGTTAGAATAGTTCTGTACTCTTCGTTATTTCTGCTATACTTAATTTCTATTCTTGTTTCAGGGTTGGACATTATCACGCGTGAAATATCTTCAAAGTATTTTATTTTGTACTCATTGATCTGTGTAATAGTGTCACCTGGTAATAGGCCAGCTTGCTTTGCTGCACTTTCTTCAATTACATTACCAATTACTGGTGGAGTACGATAATAACCTGCCACGCTGAAAAATATTGTGAAGGCTATAACGGTAAATATCATGTTTGCAAAAGGCCCTGCAAAAACTATTGCTGCTTTTTGATATCGAGGTTTTGTATGGAATGAGTATAATTTTTCTTCTTCAGTTAATTTTTGTTGATCAACAGGAACGCTTGCTGCATTAGTATCCCCTAACATTTTAACGTAACCACCCAATGGAAAGGCACTTAATTTCCATCTAGTTCCAGACTTGTCGTTAAAACCAAAAATTTCAGGACCAAAGCCTATAGAAAAAGATTCAACTTTAACCTTGCATGCTTTAGCGACAATATAATGCCCACATTCATGCACGAATACTATGATAGAAATTATTAAAGAAAACGATAAAAAATAATATATTCCAGCGCTAAGTTGATGAGAAATTAATTCCACCTATGTTTTAAATCTTAATCAAACGTTGAGTATATTAAAATGCGCCTTGCTTGACAAGTATTTAGTTTAGTCTTTAAATTAAAAAAAAGTTTAATGACAATGATAGATATCTCCTTATTAAGAAGAAAACTGATGTATAGGAGTTGGCATAGGGGTTGTAAAGAAACTGATATACTTTTAGGGCATTTTGCATTGAAATATCTTGATAAATTTTCCTTAAGTGAACTAATTGAATACGAAAAAATAGTTGATCTTGATGATTGCGAATTATATTGTTACATAACTCGTAAGAGACTTCTCCCCCCTGATTTGAGTAGTGAGGTAGTCGATTTGATTGCTTCCTTTAATCACTTATGCACCCAATAATCTTGTTTACCCTATCTAATACTTCAGCATATTCTACTCTTTTTTCCTCCTTATACTTTTTGCATTCTTGATTTATTTCGTCTAATCGCTTTGTTAATTCTAAAATTTTGTCTTCGAGAGTCAATGCTGCAAGTAAGAAATTTAATGCATCTGAGCCCTTACCTCCAGTTCTTTGAGATATGGAGCTAACTAGCTTGTTGAAGCTATTAGCAAGTTGTAATAAATGGTCCTTCTTTTTACTTTCGCAAGATATTTTATATGTGTTATTATGTATAACTATTTCTACTACTTGCATATGATGCTATATTGTACAACTTTCAAATTTACAATATAGATTTTCATTCATTTATCAAGAGGGATAACTTTTTACTGCTACGAAAATAAGTTTTAAAGTATTGATGTTTTGCAACCTTCTGTGACGTCAAATTACTTGCTTCTTTCAAGTTATAGCTTCTAATTGAAAAAGAACCAAACCCCCTGATTTCAACTCTATTATGATATTTTAACGTGTTTGAAAACACTCGAAAAAAACTATCAACTATGGCTGCTATAATAACCTTATCTAACAAAAGGTTTTTTTTTGCCACTTTTGCTATTATATCAGATTTCGTTGCCATTTATATGAAGCACAAGAAGTTATTTGGCAGATAATATTATATTATATTTTTCAACACCTACTACTTCAACTTGTATTTTTTCTGATATAGAAAACTTTTTATTTTCTGGTAAATGCTCTTGATCTACTAAAAGGGTTACATTGTTCTCAATTTCAACGATTAGACCATTTTCCTCTCTCTTACTTACAGTAACCTGAATTTTATCCCCTACTTTAACTTTCTCTATCAGTTCTTCAAGAGGATCATACTCTATTTGTTTTACTCCAAGATAAATTCTTGTCCGATCTACGTTAGCCCTTATCACTTTTGCTTCTATTTCATCACCTACATTATACTTTTTTATCTCATCTGAATTGTTTTTCGACCAACTTAGATTTTGCATATAAATTGTTCCTTCTACGTCCTCAGATATCTCAGAATTATCAAAAGTCACAGATATTTGTGAACCATTGTTGCTTTTAACTTTACCAGAAACAATAGAACCAAGAGGATATTTATCAATAAATACTTGCCAAGGATTCTCTACGCACCTTTTTGTGCTTAAACTCATCTTATTTTTAATAATGTCAATACCGAGAATTTTTACATCCACTTCTTGTCCTATTGTTACAAAACTACTAATTGGTAAATTACTCTTGCTCCAAGTTATTTCTGATGAGTGTACCAAACCCGCAATCCCAGGTTTAATCTCAACAATGAATCCACAATCTTTTATACCCGTTACGCATCCTTTGTGTACGCTGTTAATTGGGCATTTTGACTCTAGATCTTGCCAAGGATTGTCTCCTAATTGTTTTACACCCAGGGAGATTTTTCCATTTTCTCTATCTATTTTTATAATTTTAGTTTTTATATGCTGACCACAAGAAAAAATTGCAGATGGATGACTTACATTACTCCAAGAGATATCTGTAATATGTAGCAGTCCATCTATAACTCCCACTGTATCTGATTCATGAATGCCAACAAATGCACCGTAGTGAGTGATGCTTTTTATTTTGCCTTCTACTACATCACCTTCATTTAAAGATTCTAAAAACTTAATTTTTTCACCAGCATGCAACTTCTCTAATACCAGCTTTCTTGATACTACAATATTCCCCTGCTTCTTATCCATTTTAAGAACGATGAATTTTTGTTCAGTTTCAATAAGGTGATTAGCATCTTTTATTTGCTTCAAATCCACATGACTCAGAGGTAAAAACGCACTTATTCCATCACCAAGATCAACAATAAAACCGCATTTAATTGAGCGTTTAATGATTCCTGTTACTTCATCTTTTGTAATTGCGCTTTCTTCCAATTTATTCCATTTTTCGTCTCTGATTGCTTTCTCACGACTAAGAACAACATTACCATGGTAATCTTCAATTCTTTCAACATAAACTCTAATTTTCGAGCCAACAGTGATATCATCATTACAACTGAGCTCCTTAATCAGAATTCTTCCGTCTGACTTTAAACCAACATCAACCACAATATCATTAGAATTTCTTCTTGTGATTATACCTTCTACCACATCTCCTTCTTTGATTTTGTTAGCAAAAGAATCTTCACAAAAGTCATTGTCTTGATTATCAAATTGATCTTGAAATATCTCTTCTATGAACCTATTTGATGATAGCCTCTTGATAGCAACTGTACTTTCCATACCTTTTAATTTTAACTTCATTAGAACTCATATATTATATAATATTAATAATTAGTGACAAGTAAATTCTCATTAATTCATTTCGAGAATTGTTTAAGCTATAAAAGATTAAGTTATGTAAGATATGTTATCTAGGAATAATAATTGGATTAGGTCATTTTCCAGAAGATCTAGGTTGAAGTTGAATGTTTTGGAGAAGTATTCTATTAAAAACAGCAAGGAATCTATAAAAAAGATCGTAGACTTACAAAAAAGAATACGAGTAGAAATAGGTTTCGGTAATGGTGAAAATATGCTCCATCAGGCATTCAATGAATCTGATCTATTATTTATAGGATGTGAGCCTTATTTAAAGGGGGTCTCTTCCTTGCTAAAAAGCATAGAAGCACACAGCATAAAAAATATTTTAATATGGACAGAAGATGCAAGAGAATTAATTGCCAATTTTCCTGACAACAGTGTTGAAAAATTCTTTATTCTCTTTCCAGATCCATGGCCAAAAAGAAGTCACAACAAAAGACGGTTAATTAATACGGAATTTTTAAATTTATTAGCAAAAAAAATACTTGTCACAGGTGAAATATTTATTGCAACTGATCATCAGGATTATGCAGAGTGGATAGAGTTACATATAAAGCAGTGTAATTTTTTAACCTATAAGGAAGATAGTTTTGCAAATTATACCCCAACAAAATACCACAGAAAAGCGCTAGAATATCAGCGTAAAATAAAGTTTTTTAAAGTAAATGTTATATCTAAACTGACTTAGATTTACCTCTGCTTGTTAGTACAGATGTGTACATGACACTCTATAGTGCAAGTAGCCTACCATATACTGGGAATAACAGTTTACTGAATTCTTTAATCTCACAAATAGAAAGATCAATAAACTTGATAAACATCAACATTATCAGCCAGCATTGCTTTTGCAACTTCAATTCTACCTTTTTTATGATCGGTTTGGATAATTTTATAACCTATAGCATTTTGTCTAGCAACCAATCTGGTGCTTCTCTACCTTTTTCCCACTTAGCAAATCTCATCTTTTCTTTTAGGTAATATTCTCTATATGCTTCTATTGGGTTATTACATTTATATCGATCAGGTAACGCTTGTGTAAAAGCTTGTATATCAGCTGATCGAAATATTAGCAAATCCTTGTTATTATCGCACCAATCTATAACTTCTTCGGATTTATGCGTTCTTTTGTATCGCAAGCTATATTCTATACACAATTCTTTTCCATGTTTTATTAACCAATCAAAGTTTCCTTTTGATTGTCTAGCCCATAAAGAACAAGGATGGTTTTTGTGAGTAAGTTTATATGGAACTTCTATATTCTGGTTTGTAATGCTGACTAAAGGATTTGGCTCTTTTAATGCTATTGAAAAAACACTGCTAAGCAATTGAGCAGTTTCTAGCGGCATTTTTACTATGTGCTTATCGCATAACATTTGTGCTGCAGTTACAGGATTTTCGTCTAATATAAAGATATTCATCTAAGCACCCAGAGATAGAATTTTTGCGTAGTATTTATTTCAATAAACCCTAAAATATCATTCAGAAAATGGATAAAACTCAGTTAAAAAAATTATACACAATTCCGAGGAACCTTTTCAAGCTACAATGAACGTATCGCTACCACTCTAGCAATATTATTTCTCACCCACTGAAGATATTGCACGGTACTGTCTACTTGATCGTCGTGACGGATTTCTGGAAACATTAAAATCTCATACTCAAAGTCGCTAAGCCATACTGCTTGGTTAGGGAGAAAAACCCGCTCAGATTCTATAATTGGGACAATTCGGTGAAATCGAGTTAATTTGTCATCATGTGGTACTATTTGAATAATAGGTAAATCACTGTTTTTCCTGAGCTCCTGAACCAATTGCTGACCGCTTGCTTTTGCTTCGATTAAAATTGCGTGTGGCTTCCACCTTGCAGCCAGCGACAGAACTTTCTCTTTAAGTTTTGGATATTCAAGTTTTGCGCGATATACATCGAGTAAATAGAATGTATTATCTACTTTTGTCCAGGTAGTGCAGACACTAAAGTCACTTGTATTGTTTGTTGAAATTGCAGTATCCCAACTTTGTGTTACATGCAAGAGGCTATCAGGAAAATTTTTATAGCGCTTCAACCACTCTCGTTTAATTATAGCACTTGAAAGTGGTAGAGGGTTTTGTTGGTATTGAGCAGCAAAACCATAACTCCCAAGTTCAGCTTTTATCATCTCAATTTCTTCTTTTCCTTCAGTTAGGGAATACAACAATTGACCTTCTTTTCTTGAGTATATTTCCTGTTCATGCTCTGGAATATGATTATTAACTGAATAAATAATCTCCTTATCTTCAGCTATTATTGGTAAACAGACATGATGCCATATGTTTCTTGGTTTACAGAGGAGGTGACCAGTTAAATCTTCTAAATGGAGTCTGTGCATCACAAGAACGATAACTCCTTTTTTTCTGTCGTTGAGCCTGGTTACTAAAGCCTGATCAAACCAGTTTGCAGCACGCTTTCTAAATGTTTCGCTCAAAGCTTGTGCGGGACTTAGTGGATCATCCACGATAATGAAATCTCCACCTTCACCGGTTAATGTTCCCCCAACTGATGTTGCAATCCTACATCCTCTTTGCACTGTTTGAAATTTATATTTAGTGTTTTGATCTTTGCATAATTCTACTTTCGGAAATAGCTCTCTATACCAATCAGATTGCATTATGCACCTGGTATCGAGTGAGTGCTTTTCGCTGAGGAGCCGAGAATAACTTGCAACTATTATTCTTGCAGTTGGCTGATTTCCGAGTATCCATGCGGGCCATGCAACACTTACACAAATAGACTTCATTGAACGCGGAGGCATATTGAATATTATTCTTTTCACTTCACCTGAACTTGCCGCTTCAAGCCTATCCGCTATGACTTTTATATATTGATAATCATTATACTCACACCCCGGTACTACCGTTTGAAAGCATAATTCAATGAATTTTAAAAAGTTTATATTGTTCATAAAATTGAGATTTTGTTGATTTTTTAAGATTTTTTTGTATAATTATAGTGAGAGTTAAAATATGAAAGAAACAAGAGAGCAAACTGAGAGAGAATTTATAAAAACTCAAAACGGGATAAAAATAGAGACAATTACGCTTCTTGGTAAAAATCAAAACAATAATCGAGGTGAAAAACATCTGATATACTTTATTGGTGGAAATAGAGCGTTAAGCCCTGGTAAAGATTATTCCCAAAATTGGAATTGGGCCACAGAGCAAGGGATAACTGTACATCTTTTTAATTATCCTGGACTTGGTTTAAGTAAAAACAGTTCATTGATACGTAGCAATAGAGTTAAATCTGGTATAGCAGTTGTAACTAACTTATTGGAAAAAGGTATAAAGCCAGATGATATCATATTGTTTGGAGACTGCCTAGGTGGACATGTGGCTGCAGAGGTTCATAAAAATTTTAAGTATAAGGATATACATTTAAGATGCATCGTTAGCAATGCTGCAAGTTCACTTAAACAAGCTTCTCTTTATTATTTTGGATTCATAGCAAAATTAAAAATTTTTCTTGCTCCGATAATCAAATTGGTACTAAAGATTTTTGGCTGCCACTGGAAGACATATAAAATCGTAAATTCAATTACTCCTTATACAATGTACTTTAATCGAGAGGGAGATAAAACGATAAAACAGCCAGCGCAACTTGCAACAGAAATAGAAAAAATAGATCAAAGCGGTAGAAGAAAAGATTACCAAAAAAAAGAAGTATTTGAAGATTTTGAGGAATATGAAGAATTTTTCAAGCAGTATACAATATTAAGAAAAAATGATGAATATATTGATCCTAAAAAAGCTGAGAAAGATATACATAAATTGCCAATTACGTGCTTAAAATCTTCCAACAAAACTGATTACACTTTTCCTGAGCTGATTAATTTATATATTCAAGCGACAGATGAATATTTTTCTAAACATGGCTCACTAAATAATGAAGAGAAAGTTAAAGCATTTAAAGAAAGTAAATTTTATAAAGATTTTTCAAGCTGTAAAAATTCAAAGGACTTTTTGCATAATTACATGAAGAAGCAAGAGATGTCATTTCAGCATGTGACAATAGAATCTGGGGAAAAAAGACCTTTCTTAACAAGTCAAAGAAGTCTAGGGTAGCGAGCTTTAAACTTTTGACGCATATGCTTTTTTCAACATTTTAGCCATCTGTATCTGTTCAGATGCATGCAAATATTGAAACCAGTGTTTCTTTTCTTGTCATCCGAGTACTGGGATCCAGAAGAATTAATTGTGAACAAATAGCTATACGATATTTTCAATGAAGTTACAAAAAAGCTGGATTCCACACTGGAATGACACCGTCATAAACTGCTAGGCCTTCATAATGTCATTCCAGTCCTCATAGTGTTTATCCCGGCCTTCATAATTTCATCCCAGTGTCCTCTTTCTCTTATCATCCCAGTACTTGATACTGGGATCCAGATGCATGGCTAATGCTGAAACCAATACTCCCTTTTCTTGTCATACGAGTACTGGGACCCAGAAGACTCAGGTAATAAGAACTAGATTCCAGCGCCACGCGCTGGAATGACACCGTCATAAACTGCTAGGTCTTCATAATATCATTCCAGTACTGGGATCCAACTAAATTGGTGAACACTTTACAGCATTTTTGATAGAAAGAACTAGATGCCAGTGTCAAGCACTGACCATTTTTTCCTTAAGTTTTTGCAGCTTGCGTTCTATTACAAAACCACCGTGGTACTAACGAGTGGCAAAATGATAGCAAGTTTTAAATTTTATTTTCAATAACGAAATTTGGCACATCTTGCTACACTTCCAGTTTTTATTGTACAAAATGGGCTTCTGTCGTCTGTGTCTGACATGAAGCTAATGTTATTCTCCCTCTTTCTTGTACTGGATTTAGCTTTTGAAACGCGTGGTTGAAATCTTCCTTACTCACTACCTTGGACTTTCTTTCAAGAGCAGCGTATATTTTTGCTTCATTAACTAGTTGTTCTAACTCAGCTCCAGAATAGCCTTCTGTTTTTTCTGCAATATCTTGAATATTTAGCCTTCCATCAGTTTTTGTATTTTTGGTATAAAGCTCCAATATCTTTTGTCTCGTTTCCACATTTGGATTAGGTATATGAACCCTTTGACCTAAGCGTCCAGGCCTAATAAGTGCTGGATCTATCTCATTGACCAGGTTAGTTGCACCAATTACTATTATATCTTTTCTGCTCTTAAATCCATCTATTTCAGTTAGTAACTGTGTTAAGCTCTCTCGACAGTGGTAAGCTGAGTTATTAGCGGTACTTCTTTTTTGGGCAACTGCATCTATTTCATCTATGAATACTATACAAGGAGAATATTTTCTCGCTACTTTAAAAAGCTCGCGTACAGCATGTGCACCATGACCAATATATACTCCAATAAGTTCTGGACCTGAGATACTTATAAAATTCATATTTGATTCACCTGCAATTGCGCGGGCGATAAGTGTTTTACCATTTCCAGGAGGGCCGTGCAGTATATAACCTTTTAGTGAGTTAATACTTTCACTTCCAAACATCTCACGCATTTCTTCTGTCATTTGGTTACAGCAAATAATCTGCAATCGTTGTTTTAAGGAATCGTCAATTATAACATTAGCAAATGTTGTTTTATTATCTGAATTAGCTAATTCTATTTCTATAGGCAGCTCTACTTCCTTCATTTTACTAAATATTTGATCATATATAAACCAAGCGATAAAAAAGAAAACAGTGAGTAACACAGAAGGCATAGCTTCGCTAATATAATGTGCAGCCAGCTCATATCCTTTACTGAGAAACATTGTATGCATATAGGCAAACAAAAGAGCAATAG
>NZ_JBNRJY010000074.1:0-843 GCF_059414725.1 Wolbachia endosymbiont of Tuta absoluta | reverse complement strand
ACATTTTCCTGAAATAGCCCATAGTAAATAACCAAAGCGCACCGTCTCCGCTGGCTCGGGCACATAGAAAGAATGGAGGTAGATCGATCATCTGGTTAGATTAGTATGGGAGGTAAAATTTTAATTGTGACAAGGAAAGATTGATTATCTGGTATAATCTTTGGGATGATGCGAAATATTTGCTGCACTTTAGCTTTTGAACAATTTTTCGTTTATTGTGCGCATCTAACTATTTGATGTAAAATCACTTCTAAACTACATACATACACATATCACGCCTATAATCCATTGCGGGGTAGGCAGAGCGCAAACGGCTGCAAAAACGGACATTAACACCACGTCTGACAAACATTTCAGGGTCATTCGGAAAATTGTGTATCGCCATAGTGACAGGTTGCCAGCCCATCGCCTAAAATTGCAATACACACCCATGAGTCCCTTAGTTGCTTCTTACGACTCCCACGGGAAAGAAATGATGCTATTCTAAGCCGGTATCACACGGCAATCTAAATTAAACTAAACTACATGTTGCCGATTTGCAGTACGCAAAGAAGCACCGCATTGGTGCAAAATATTATAAGGCCTAAGCCACATATACTAAAACTCAGCACAGGAATAAAAAAATCCCCGCTAATTGAAAAACTCTATAACAGTAAGAAAGATGGACCCCGGAGTGATATAATTCTCGATAGTATCAAGGCTTTGGGGCCGGAGTTCTGCGTAAATGACGATATACGCTCACTGGGGGATATACTGCGAAAAACGTGAGAAAAGCGAGCGGGAGAGGAAATTGTTTTCAATGGTTCTGCCTTACCATAACACGAATGAAATTCATACATTTTA
>NZ_JBNRJY010000073.1:0-1145 GCF_059414725.1 Wolbachia endosymbiont of Tuta absoluta | reverse complement strand
GTATTATATGTCTGGGCAGGTATTTTTTGGGGTTTTTCCTGTTCTGCGTAATTATACGCATGTAAATTTTTGAAAATCTTTACTTCAATTTGAAACAAATATCGTTTTCAGTTGGTGGTGGCGTAAAGTTACATGCCGTGTAATTAACCTGGCCAGCCCCGATGAAGTGCCTTTATTTATATTTTTCTATCCCACCCGAGCTGGTTTTCTATAAGGATATAATTTTTTTTTATAAAAAAATAAAATTGTGTGATACAAATTCCTTATTTTTATAATGACGATCATGACGTCAGTAGGGTAAGTGATAATACTATGAATAAAGCATTTCAATTTATAAGCGTACACCGTTTACAATCTTACCTTAACAGTGATCCCCAACTGTAGACAGCGTCGATGCAATGAGCAGCAGTTAAGATACTTCTCTGTGACAGAAGTGAGGCACCGCACAAAAAGTTTTTGATGAACGAGCCCTGGGTGATAGCCACCATGTAGGGTACACCGCCCACATCTGCTGGTTTTCCGCCGACGATACGGGACCCTGCGTCTACATTGTAGAACACGTCGCGGTCCACGAAGCCTGGGTTTGGGAGTGGGTCCGCTGCAAAATAAAATTAGATTATTATAAAAATGTAGGATACATTGAATAAAGTAATTTAATTTTTTCTGAACCGAACTGAACCGAATTATTACAATAATTTTGTAGGTACTTGTTACTTAAATTAAAAAAATAACAGGAGAATTATCACTTATTGACGTCATGATCCGTCATTGTAAAAAAAAATATTTTTGTAACACAATTTTCTTTTTGTATAACAATTTTGTATTGTCCTAATAGAAAACCGGCTCGGGCGGGATAAAAAATATTTATTGACTCAACATGTTATATTGTGATTATAAATATTGGACTTTTAACTTCTTCCTAAATGTAACTTCCGTCTTTGTTTGTTTATTTTATTAATGAAAATAAAATTACCAAAGCACCCGACAAGGATGGCTATAAACAGGATCGATCTTTGTATTCTAGATTCATAGTAGCCCCTTGCTCTAAAAGGTATTCAATAATATCTAAGCGACCAGCGATAACAGCGTATTGTAGAGGACTAACACCATTTCTATCCTGTAGATTTACATTAGCTCCTTTTTCT
>NZ_JBNRJY010000072.1:0-1238 GCF_059414725.1 Wolbachia endosymbiont of Tuta absoluta | reverse complement strand
ACTCCAGCACATATAAATAATAAAGCCTTAAATATAGCATGTCTTAATAAATGAAAAAAAGCTAAATCTGGAAATCCTATTCTTAAAATTCTTATTATTAAACCTAATTGACTTAAAGTTTATAAAGCAATAATTTTTTTTAAATCAAATTCATAATTATTTCATTGAATATTAAGATACGATACTTTTGATAAAGCTGATTTTACTTACATCAACTTATTTTTGATCAATCTATCAATATTGACGTTAATAGCCTCCAATGCCGTGTAATGCCGGCTTAGAACATCCATTTTCCCGTGGTTTTCGTATGAGGTGACTAAGAGACTCGAGGGTAACATGTGTTTTGCATTTTTATGCGAAAAAAAAAACTTTTAAACGAAATCACAATCAGCTGACTAATTTACTATGGGAAGTAATTTTTATTTTACACTTTTTGAAATATTTATTTGTGGGAAGTTGTTCAGTGTCGTGGTCTGAATGCACCTTATCTGTATTTGGAGGGCTGTCCCTTACACACTGTATATGTATTTATAGCCTTCCAAACTTTTCCTATAAGCACATAACATAATAAATTAAAAACACCCACTGCAAGCCCCATCTGACCAAGCACTAACCTAAGATTTGGTAATAGTTACTAAGCGTAACCATGTCATTTTCCTTGTACCTAATGTCTTGAGACAGAATTTTAAGTAAACTACTAGCAAACATGGATTTTTTTTAAATGATTGTTCGAATTTTTGTTACTTTTTGTGTGTGTGTGTGTTTATTGAAAATGAGGATTTGAAAACTACAATTTGTTAGATGTCGATTTGGTGACATAATTTGTTGTATGAAACACGTTTGTTATCTAATTACACTACAAATTACGTAGGTATGACACGGTGCAAGACTGTAAATTCATATTTACAGCCACAACAGTCCACTGGTAAACATGGGCCTCTCCCTTCCAGGGGGTCTTACTCACTAAGCTTGGCAGGCGGATTGGCGAGGGCAATGCAAGATTTTTCTACACAGGGTACCCTGCTGTCCCTTCCCTGGATGATTATCCCTAAGTCGATTTTTACTACACCCACGGGTAGAGTAGAATTAGGGTCTACTCCATTCGAAAAAATATTTGTAGGTACTTTTTCAAAATACAAGTCTATCAGGCACTTAAGTTTTTTTTATGGATGTAAGATGTTACGTATCTTGAAACGATATTTTTTTTATTTTTTTTATTAATGATGGGTTTGCTCTTG
>NZ_JBNRJY010000071.1:0-12632 GCF_059414725.1 Wolbachia endosymbiont of Tuta absoluta | reverse complement strand
ATGTGTTCAATGGCTTGATTATTCGAAACTTTTCAACGCCGAGGGGTCTTCCACAAAATACGAGTTACTATTTTTACACTTTTAGTGTTTTCTAACACCAGCAACTTTTTTTTATCCCCTGTTATATAGTTTGGATCGATCATTTTTAGGTTATCAAATCTGATAGAGTTGCGTTGCTTAAGAATTAACTCTTTTAATTTTTCAACAGAGGTTTCAGCAACAGAGTTATTTACTATCATTTCCAACATGGTACCGTGAAGAGTTTGCCAGTCATATTTAACTTGCAGATAAATATGTAAAGCAGTGATATCACTATAGCCTATAAGAATTTTTTTGTTTTGAGCAATTCTTTCTTTTTTATCATTGGGTAACTTTTCTAGATAGGGAATTAGCCGAGAAGCCCCTTCTCCTCCTCTGATACACCAAATTATTTTGCTATCATCAGTGAGCGCATTAACCAAATCATTCGCTCTAAACTCATCAGAGTTAGAATAAAATGGGTTGTCATTACTGTATATTTTCTCCGAAATGTGAGGATTAAAACCCAAAGTTTTTACGGATTCTTTTATAGTGGGCAGATCCGATTCTTTTCCCTTCGAAGAAGGAGCAATAATATCAACTTGATTTGCAGGATTAGTGAGTAAAAGGCATAGAAAATAAAGAATAAAGGAATACATTAAAATATCTTATGAAACTCTTGCTTTAATATATCATCTAATTCGCAAAGAGAAACTTTTACTCCTAGTTTTTCCATTGATGTAACGCCGTAATCTTTTAGTCCACAAGGAATAATACCCTCATAGTGGGAAAGGTTTGGAGAGACATTAAGCGCTATGCCGTGATAAGTTACCCATTTTCTCAAGCGAATGCCAAAAGCTGCTATTTTTTCTTCTACTCCGTTGTTGTTCACCCAAATGCCTATTCTATCTTCCTTAAATTCCCCAAGTATATTAAAGTGTTTTAAAACATTTATGATCCAATTACTTAGGTCTCTGATATATAGTTTTATGTCACATTTGTTTCTTTTTTTAAGATTTAGCATTAAATATATAATGCGCTGCCCTGGTCCGTGATATGTATATTTACCACCCCTACCTGTTTTATATATAGGAAATAATTTTTCAATAATGTCATCATCTGTTGCACCGATTCCTGCTGTGTAAAGTGGAGGGTGCTGGAGCAGCCATACTAGCTCATCAGACAAATTATTGTAAATTTGTTGAATTTTTGCTTCCATGAATTTTATAGCATGGTTATAATCAGTAAATTGGTTAGAGATTAGCCATTCTGTCATGTTCTATTTCTTTAGGTCTATCAATGTCATTCCAGCGCTTGACACTGGAATCCAGAAATTTAATTGTAGATAGCACACTGAACTGGTGAGCATAGTTGCTTTACGCTAAAAGGAACGTATTTGACTAAATTGTATAAAAAGATGGATCCTAGTGTCAAGCTACTTGGATGACAAATATGGGCTACTTGAATGGCACTATCGCAAACGAACTAGTGTCAGCTACTCAGATGATATCATTCTTGTAACACCAATTGATATAATTCAACTATAATTTTAATCTTTTAACAAATTTAATTTTTCAGGAGGCACATATGAATTTTAACATTTTTCAAAGAAAGAAAAGCAGTGAATACTCTGCTTTGCAACTAATGATGGAACCAAGTTGGAGTAGGCGTGATTATGTAAGTTTTGCTGAGGAAGGTTACATAAAAAATGTTATTGCCTTTCGAGCAATTAATATGATCGCAAGTGCTGCATCTTCGGTACCTTTTATTCTCTGCCAGCTTACTGACCAGGGAAAATCACAACTAAAAGCACATCCGTTACTGAAGTTACTTTATTCTCCTAATCCAATGACATCAAAATCAGAATTTATTGAGGGGATTGTAACTTATCGGTTAGTTAACGGCAATTCTTATATATTGATGATTGAGCTGCAGAACAAACCAACAGAGCTTTATCTTCTGCGCCCTGATAGAGTTGAAATTGTTCCGGGGAGAAGTAACGTTCCTTATGCCTATCGTTATACCGTAAATAACAACAGTTATGACTTTAAAGTTGATAAATTGACTGGGCGTTCAACAGTACTGCATCTTAAAACCTTTAACCCTTTGAATGATTGGTATGGACTTTCACCAATTGAGGCAGCTGCATATAGTATAGATCAGCATAATCAGGCTGGTGCTTGGAATCAGGCAATGCTGCAAAATGGAGCAAGACCAAGTGGTGCAATAGTTGTGAAATCAGAAAAGGATGGAAGCGTTGGAAACTTAAGTCAAGAGCAGTACCAACGCTTAAAAGCGCAGATAAATGATCATTACTCAGGTCCTGTCAACGCTGGAAGACCGATATTACTTGAAGGAGGTTTAGAGTGGAAGGAAATGAGCTTATCACCGAGGGATATGGATTTTATTGAGTCAAAACATAGCTCAGCTCGTGATATTGCGCTAGCTTTTGGCGTTCCGCCGCAGTTGCTTGGCATACCGGGTGATAACACTTACAGTAATTTAGTTGAAGCACGTCTTTCCCTTTGGGAACAGACGATTTTACCAACGCTAGAAAATATTATCTGTCACCTGAATTCTTGGCTAGTGCCCAAGTTTGGCAAAGATTTATGTTTGTCATATGATAAAGACGCGATAGAAATTCTAATGGAGAAAAGACAAAAGATGTGGAAATACGTGCAAAACGCAAGCTTCATGACGCTCAATGAAAAAAGAGAAGCTTTTGGCTTGCAACCGTTACCCGGTGGTGATAAGTTGAATTGATGTTTATATAGTATAGATATTTATACTAAGCTGTAAGAAATTAGAGGTATTTTATGTATCAAGAACAAGAAAATTCAGTAAGTAATTCTCGATTGACTCTTCCTCATATGGAATTATCGTTGAGAGCCAAACAAGATACTAATCCAACAGATAATGAAGGTCTTGTCCCTTTACATTATGCTGCTTGCGGAAATCGCTTAGAGCAAGTGAAATTATTGCTTAAAAACGGAGCAAATGTTAATGCATTGGATAATTATGGTTTTACTCCTTTACATTATGCTGCTTCCATAAATTGTAAAGAGGAGGTGGAATTATTGCTTAAAAACGGAGCAGATATTGATGTAAGAAATCATTTCGGTGCTACTCCTTTATATTTAGCTGTTCAGGGAGGCCATGAGAATGTGGTAAAATTATTGCTTAAAAACGGAGCAAATATTAATATAGCAGATAATTCTAGCAAGACTGTTTTACATTTATCTGTTCTCAAAGGCCACACAGAGATAACAAAGTTATTGCTTGGAGATATGGAGACTCCAAGTACAAGCTGCATCGATATAAGCATTGAAGAGTTACAAGTAACTAGTAAGTCTTATTATTAGAGGGTAGATGAAGTTTACTATCTCCTAAATCGTATCTGTTCAGATTCATGTGAAATCAGTCCTTTTTTTCTTGTCATGAAAGTAGCTGACACTGGGATCCAGTTTGACGAAAGCGCTCTACAACGTTTTTTGTGAAAAAGCCAGTGTCAGGCACTGACCATTTGTTGCTACGTTTTTGTCTATCTTATTTTGCCACCCTGCTGAACGGATACCCTAAATCATGTAGCTAAATGAGTTAACTATTTTTCTTGCTAACTAAGGTGTTGTAAATTTGGTCTACATCAAAACTCATCTTAGGGCACCAAATAGGGCCATCTAAGTGTGCCTCGATATAAAGAGGACTATTATGATTTGGTAGTATGAAAAAGAGTCTGAATATAGAAGTTAAGGAGAACTTAGATAAGATTAAATTAGAAGAGATAGAACCTGATGCTTGATCGATACTAAACTGTGAACTAGTTGAACATACACCACTGTTAATACTTACTTTTCCATTAATATTTTCAAAAAGCGTACTGCCATTATATATATCAACGTAAGCAAGCTTGGAAATTTCAGGTTTATTCTTACTGCTTAACAACTTAGTGATGAATGAATTAAAATCCACATTTGTAAACTCTATTTTCTGTGCTTGAAAGTTTACATTTCCTGATAAGTTACTAGCCCAATCATCAAAGCTTGTCCCTTGAGTTTTGATTTCACCACTTAAGCTTATCTTGTCATTTATGTTATTAACTCCTATAACTTCCTTGGTGTCCAAATTTGCAATAGAAAATTTTATGTGAATTGAGCCTGCTTTTAGATAACCCTGAAAAAACATTTGTCCATGTTCTAGTATGTAACTTATCTTTTTGATAGTGATAGTGCTGTTTCTTATCACTGTATCCAAGTTAAAATCTTTTAAGACGTTTTGCCCAATTTTAAATTCTGTAGTTTTGATTTGCACGTTTGCATCAAAATCTCCTTTCTCATCTAAAAAATTAAGCTGCTTTGTTGACCATTGAATTTGATTTATTTCATTTCTTGAGTTTCTTTTTACCTCTAATAGTTTTGGTAATTTAAAGATATTTCCATTAAATTTATTACCTGTAAGGTTTACGTCTAATAAAGGCTTAGTGTATTTTTGATCCACTAATATTTTTACACTACCGGTAATGTCGAAATTTTCTCCGAATAACTTTATTTTATCTGCAACTAGCTTGTTCTCTTGTATTTTTAATGAAAAATCCAAATCTTCAATTTTTGTACCATTGAATATAGAATCTTTAACACTAGTTCTTATATTTACATCATATTTAATATTTTTCAGCCATTGCACTTTGCTGAATAATGAATAATCATATTTATCTATATTAATGTTATGTATGCTAAATTTACTATCGATCATATTGTGTTTTTTTGTGTGATTTACCTTAATTGATCCTTGCCAAGATTCTTTGTTATTTAGCAATCTGATATCTGAAAGAGATAATATTCTAGGTGCTAAATATAGTTTAGAACTTGCTGTAAATTGACTTTTCTCTCTTTCTTGCATCTTGATAGAAGGTAAAATATGTGAAATGAACGACTCACCCTTTATCAATATATCACCATTAAATTCGGACAAGTTGCCATTGTTTGAAACTTTTCCTGATAAGCGAGATATATTATTGGTTCCAGGAAACTGAAGAAGAGTATCAACGTTTATTTCGCCATTAGCAAATTTTAGCGTAGCATGAAATTTGTCCAATATCCTGTTTTGATATTGAATATTTGAAGCTTCCATATTAAAATCCAAGCTCAGGTTCTTTGGCACAACCTCTCTAAAAGATTCTAAAAGACCCTTCATATCTGTTGTTTTGTGTGAGCCGTTTTTTAGGTCGACTTTACTAAAACTAATATTGATATTAGTATGATCACTTTTTCTATCATTTTGTATTATACCAGTGCCTTGCATGCTTTTGGACTCAATTTTTAAATCAGTTGCCGTAAACTCGCTTTCATTGAGATTGATATTGGATGATATCTCAATATTTTCGCTGGGAATCACATAAGAAAGGAAGCTAAGATTAATGATTTTTGCCAAGCCGCTCATAGAATCAGAATTATTATTAATCGTCAATACTAAATTGCCCTTGAGCTCTTCTTGATTTCTATTACCTTTAAATAGCAAATTTGCAAAATTTGAATCAACACTAATGTGTACATTATTTTTTGTGACATTAACCTTTCCAGAAAAATCGTAATTGTTGTCACCAATCTGTACTTCACCAAAAAACTGCTTATTTTTTTTTATAGCAACTTCCTTGATATTAATAGTATCGGCGTTAAAACTTATTTGGCTGTCCTTTATTAATATATCAACTATATTATCATTGGCTTTCGTATTTATAATATTAAGTAAATTTTCTTTGTTGCTTTTCATGCCCAAAAATGAGATTGACTTTGGTTGCAATGAAAATGAAAACAACGATGGCCTTATTTCAATTTTTTTTGCACTAATTAAATCTGATAATTTTTGCTCCTTGTTTTTGTTGTATTGTACATATACATTGTGAATAGTAAGTTTTGGAGTAATGAGCGAAACTTCAATTTTTCCTCCAACATGTACTTTAGCATCATACGTCTTCTCTAACTCTTTTACGATATATTCTCTGTAGCCACTCCAATCCTTAAAAGTTGCAGCAACGTGCATGAGAATTAATAGCAACGAGATTGATAATATGGCGTATAAAGAAAGTTTCATAATAGACCTCTCATTCCAGCATCCCTTCTCTTCTTGTCATCCCAGTTTGGGATCCAGGAAATTTGATTAGACATTAAGTTAATTAGCAAAAAAGTAGCTATTCTTATGTTAAAGCACAGCATTTTTACATGAGAAGCTGGTCTGATGAGCACTGGGTTCCCAGTGGAAATTGCTCTCAAACCACAACACTTATACAGTTGTGTGTGTGACACTGTGATCCAGTGTGACTTAAATAAGGTTTTCCAGATTATATAATCAACAAAATTTCTGGATCCCAGTGCTTGACACTGGGATGACAGGAATAGGTTATGGGATGAAAGAAGTGGATATTGGAATAGTAGCTGAAATGACATATAGCAATACAAAGGGTGTAATTTACACATATTTCAAATTATTCAAATTTCCTCTAAAAATCAGGTAAAGAGTGCTAGAATAAATAATAACACTCAAAGCTATTAAAGTTACTAAATAAACAATACGAGCTAGCCCTCTATCGAAAAACAACCCTGCTGATAAGTAATTAGAGAGATAAAGAACTATTGACATAACCAATGTTGCAGTGAGAATTTTTACAATATTTAGTAATAATGCTTGGCTAAGCTTATACATCTTATTTATTGTTAAATAATTAATCAATAAAATAGAATTTATCCAAGTGGAAATGGAAGTAGCAATAGCAATTCCTATATGTTGGTATTTGTTCATTAATAGGAGATTTAGTATTACGTTAATTCCAAGGCACGTTAATGAGAACATAGTTGGTATTTTTAGCTTTCCCCTAGCAAAGAATGTGGGTAGCAATACTTTATTTATAATAAATGCGGGTAAAGAAAGAGAAAATGCTACTAATGTAGGAACAGTTTGCTGCACTGCATAATAATCAAATCGGCCGTAAGAAAAAAGCGTAAGTAAAATCATGTCAGGAATAATGATAAAAGCAGCAGTTATTGGCATAATTAATATTAACCCTATATTAAGGGCCTTGTTCTGTATTTTGACTATATTCTCAGTATCATTTATTCGTTTTGAAATCATAGGAAGAAGTACTGTACCAATTGCAGTGCCAATTACTCCTTGCGGTAGTTGATTTAGTCTATCGGCATAATATATATAAGAAACTGCATTTGGTATAAAACTCGCCATGATTGTGTCAATCCATACACTTATTTGTATTACACAATTGTTGATAATTGCAGGTATTACACGCTTGAAAAACAACTTCACTTCGTTACTTAATTCTAAACTAAAAGAAAAGAAAGCCTTTAATTTGTATGCACTAAATATTATTAAAAGTAGCTGCAAAATCCCTCCAATCAGGACGGCTATAGAAAGGTTATGAGCCGGTGTTTCAATGTAAGGTAAAAACAAACTGATGATTAAACAGAGGTTCAAAATGATTGGTGAAATAGCTGTTGAAGCAAAATGCTGTTTTACTTGCAACATTCCACCAATAAGTGATGCGATTGACACGAAGATTATGTAGGGCATCATAATTTTCGACAAAGTTACAGTAAAGGTAAATTTATTTTGGTCAAATCCAGGAGTGAAGATTTTGATCATGTAAGGGAAGAAGGTTTGTGTGATAAGGCAAAAAATTACTAGAATAATAAACGTAATGGATATTACACTACTTGCGAAATTAAATGCCTTTTTATTATCATATGACTCTGCAGAGTATAATGGTATGAATGAGGTAGTAAATGCCCCCTCTGCAAAAAACGATCGAAATAAATTAGCAAAGCGAAACGAGGAAAAGAATATATCTGCAAGAGAGGTTGCACCAATAACCGTAGCAATCAATACATCTCTTATTAGCCCTGAGATTCTTGAAATAGCTGTAAAAAAACTAAATGTGAAAATACTTTTAAACATATCATGGTGTCAATACGATTGAGTATAATGATAAAAGCATGAATGAAAATATTTAAAACCCTCTGCAAAAGGAGGTAACTTAAATAATTAATTGACTATTTGTGCTCGTATGTTAAAAATTTTATATCTTGGCGGGCGTAGCTCAGTTGGTAGAGCGTCAGTTTGTGGTACTGAATGTCGCCAGTTCAATCCTGGTCGCTCGCCCCACTCAAAATTTTCACTTTACATAAATATAAACATTAGATATTTTTGCACGGCCGTTAGCATTCCTTGTTGCTCTAGTATTTAGATGGTGGAGGGGAAGTTTGCAATTTAGAGTAAAAATGATGCCTATTAATTAGTGAGAGGGATTGTATGTATATTTGTTTGTTAGCTTATAGTATAGTGTCAGCACTAGGAATATTAGCTTGGTGGTTGAGTTTTGACACTTCATCACCTTTAGCCATAGGTGCAATTGCTGGTTCTATGGCTCTAGCATTGATTGCGGTTTTGCACGTAGGATGTTTGCTATATAAGTTTTGCAAAAGAGATCCTATTGAGGAAGATCATGGAAAAATAGCAATTTTTTTGGGTATGGCTATACCTATAAGTACTATGATTGGGGCAGTGCTTAATGCAAGTGTGATTGCTGTTCTTCCTAACCCAGTAGTAACAGTGATTATCTTAGTAAGTGCAATAACAGGGCTAATAGCAACAATTATGGGGGTTTATGTAGCCACATCTTTAGTGCATTGTGCAGATGAAGCAGCAATTACATTTGCAGCAAGTGCAACTTCGATTACAGATTCTACATTTGTTAGAATATCTCAGGAAGAAGAAGTGGATGAGCGTATTACCTCTCCTACAGTTGAAAAAGTTTCTTCTGTAAAAGAGACGATAATTTGAGCTAAGTTAGTTTGTAACACTGGAATCTGTAAAATTTGACATCAATCACTGATAGTTGGAATATTATAGATTAGGAATTACTCAAGAAGATGCATAAGTACGACGTAGTGGTAGTAGGTGGCGGTCATGCCGGGTGTGAAGCAGCTACAGCTGCAGCACGTCTTGGTGCAAGCACGCTACTTATAACTCACAAAATTTCAACTATAGGAGAGATGTCTTGTAATCCAGCAATTGGAGGAGTTGCAAAGGGTGTTGTAGTTAGAGAAGTAGACGCCCTTGATGGAATAATGGGGAGAGCTATCGACCGAGCAAGCATACACTCGGTCGTTTTAAATGGCAGCAGAGGCGCAGCAGTATGGGGCCCACGTGCACAAGCAGACCGAAAATTATACAAAAAAGCAATACAGGAAATTATTCTAAATTATAACAACTTGACAGTAAAAGAAGAGTCAGTTGACGATTTTCTTATCGAAAGTGATAGCAATGGAGAATCTTATATAAAAGCTGTAATAACAGACTCAGGTGAACGTATACTGACAAGCAGAGTTGTTTTGACTACAGGGACTTTTTTACGTGGTGTGATTCATATAGGAGAGCAAACAACTCCTTCTGGAAGAATAGGAGATAAACCTGCAATAGAGCTTGCAAACACGCTAAAGAAGTATGATTTTAAACTGGGCAGGTTACGTACCGGAACTCCACCGAGGCTTGATCGTGGCACTATAAACTGGTCGGTATTACAAGAACAAGTGGGTGACAATCCACCTACACCATTTTCTTATCTTACAGAGAAAATTAACCAGCCTCAGGTTTCATGTTTTATTACTCATACTAATGAACATACACACAGAGTAATTCGAGAGAATCTTCACAGATCAGCTTCTTCATATTTAGATAACGTTATTGCACCAAGATACTGCCCATCAATTGAAACTAAAGTTAAAAAATTTGCAGAAAAAAATAATCACCAAATATTTCTAGAACCAGAAGGGATTGATGATAACACTATATATCCAAATGGAATTTCAAATTCATTGCCCATCGAAGTGCAGTATGAAATGATAAAGAGTATAAAAGGGCTTGAAAATGCAGAAATATTAAGACCTGGATATGCAGTTGAATACGATTATATCGATCCACGAGAGCTATTTCATACTCTCGAAACTAAGAAAGTTAAAGGACTATATTTTGCTGGTCAAATTAATGGTACCACTGGATATGAAGAAGCAGCTGGGCAGGGAATTATTGCCGGAATCAATGCAGCACTCTCTTTATCTCAAAAAAGTTTTGTTCTTCATCGTACAGACTCATATATCGGTGTAATGATAGACGACTTGGTCACTAAGGGAATTACCGAGCCTTACAGATTATTTACCTCGCGTGCAGAATATAGACTGTCAATCAGGTCAGATAATGCAGATAGAAGATTGACACAAAAAGGTTATGACATCTCTCTTGTGTCGCATGAGAGATACTCTGTTTTGCAGGGTAAACTTAAATCCATTAAGCAACTTGAGGAGAAATTAGAGAGCCTAACAATTACTCCTGAGCAGCTCAGGTCCTATGGCATTAAAATATCTTATGATGGAATAAGAAAAACAGCATTAGATTTGCTCGGTTATCCAAATATTGACTGGAATAAATTACGAGAAATATGGCCAGAGTTAAACATGGGTTCCAGTGTCAGCTACTTGCATAACGCCAAAGCACCTCTTCCTGTCATCCAAGTAGCTGACACTGGGATCCAGTACTTGAATGATGATGGAATGGATGCAGTTGACACTGAAAAAAATGTAGATTCCAGCGTCATGTGCTGGAATAACACTATAACTGATAGCATAGCCAAGAATGAAATATATGAAGCAGTTGCAATTGAAGCAAAATACAAGCCTTATTTAGTAAGACAAGAAGCAGATATGAAGTTTCTACAAGAGGAAGTTAATACTCAAATTCCAACTAATTTCAACTACTCACAGATTAAAGGCTTGTCAACTGAAGTGATAGAAAAGTTGCAGTCAATAAAGCCAGCAACAATTGGTATTGCGAAGCAAATACAAGGTATCACTCCAGCAGCGATAGTTAGCATATTAGTGTACCTTAGGAATAAGAAAACGAAAATAGCTGCTAATTCTGCGTAACATGTCAAAAATCGAAGAATTTCGCTCTTTTATGCACGAAATAAATGTTGATACATTTATGTTGAATACTAAAGACGAGTATTTAAATGAATATTCAAAAGAGTTAGCAGAGTTATGTGGCTTCACGGGAACAAATGGGCTACTTATCGTTACAAAGAGTAATAAGTGCCCATTTTTTACAGATGGACGCTATATCACACAAGCTCGCAGTCAGCTCGATCAGGGCAGTTTTCGAGTATATAATATACAAGAAGAGGATCCACACAAATGGGTAAAAGCAAACTTAACATTGACTACCTCACTGGGTTACTATCCGCAATATTTTACTATGAAGGACATAAGAAAATATGAAGGCATTTGTAAACTAGTACCATACTTAATTAAAAAAGATAGTAGTCATAAAGCACAAACAATAGTCTCACATGTATCTGGTGAGAGTGGTAAGGATAAATGTGAAAGAGTAGCTAAAAACATAGAGGCTGAAGCAGTGCTTCTGACTGATCGATCCACATAAACTAAGGTAGGTTATTCGTCAGTTCGCAAGCCATCTTGCCCAGCTAGCTCTGCGGCTAACACATGCGTTCCCCCGTTTCACGGTCGATGTTGTAGTTATAAAATAAAATGCGGACGTGTCTGTCTGTCCGTACCCCGTACCGCTGTGAAGCGGTCACTGCTCCGACAGCTGGGATGGAATCATGGAAATGTAGCAGACGAAAGTACGAGTGATAGCAGGAGCAGCCCGGTTTTATGGACGTATAAAAAGTATGCGCAGTGTGTATCGTTAACCCAATATTCTATCGGACTCTTTATATGATTAGAATTTTTGAACGTATCGAATACTCTATCGGAACCTTTGCGATATGGTTAAAATTTCTGAAAATAGACATGACTGTAGATTAAACGTATAAATGCAATATTTTCTAAGCATTCCGCTTCTAGCCATGATGAAAACGTAATATAAGAATAACTGTAGTATAATATAGTGGACACGTACGCAGGATATAAGACTTCCTCCTTTTTTAATAAAGTATTCCAAATAAATTATGGAGATCGATCGTCCCTTGCCCGTGAACTTTGCAAGTGTATCTTATCCTACGCGGGCAGGGGACGAGCCGCGGTAGCGCAGATGGAAGAGGCTTTGCCAATAGTAAATTTCGACGTTTCATAGGGCCCAGAAGCGTTTACTCCAATATCCCCCCGCCCCGAAAAACATAGGTACTCTGACATAGGTATTCGTTCAGGGCGGTTAGCGGTACATTTCTTCTTCACCTGAAACATATAATTATATCTTATCAAAAAATGAATACATTTAATTGATTAAAAATTGTTAAAACACTTCCCGTGTTATGTATAAAATTTTGGAAAACCCGCCTTTTTTTTAACCGTGGCTATGATTTGAACCTGCGACTTTTTCCTTTACTAGTGGCGACGCCTCATCCATGTGGGCTTCCGCGGATCGATCATTTTACTTCAACACCTTTTTTATTCATGTCATCTATTAGGCAGTTCTCTGTCTTGTCGTTCATCGCTGCGTAATTTTAACGCACTGTATCGCATACGTCTGTCAGACGTAAGGAAATTCGGTAGATATGTAAAGCATAGCTGGAAGACATAAAATAAGAAAACTATTTG